>NZ_JALXVO010000043.1:0-35681 GCF_025151705.1 Paenibacillus sp. p3-SID1389
AACTACGGGGCATTGGCATCCTGATATCGCAAGAAAAACTTCCGCTAAACGCGGTCTGTCTACTTTGAATGTACGTCGATAGACGTTTTTTTTAAGATATCAGAAAGTATAAACTACGGGGATTGGCATCCTGATATCGCAAGAAAAACTTCCGCTAAACGCGGTCTGTCTACTTTGAATGTACGTCGATAGACGTTTTTCTTATGCCCCAAGGTCGGAATAAATTGGAAATGCACAGTGAACCCTAATAAAAATCAACCCCAAAAGGAGGAGTAGGCATGAGATCGGGATCCTCTTTAAGAAACGTGGACAGCCATGCATTAATTCATGAAGCGGTGCTGGAGGAGGCCAAGGAACTAACGGAGCTGCTCGCACGCTGCCTGAGTAGGGGGGAACAGGAGAAGGCGCTGGAGCTCAAACGCAGCTGAAGGACATGATTGTTGCCTTGACCCGGGACCTTCAGCTGCTGCGGGAGCTGCTGTCGGGCACACGCAAAAAGGGAAGGCCAGAAGGACTGAATCCCTCTGGCCATCCCTTTTTTAATATTCCGCTAGGCGAGCTTCTTCGTGTATAAAATGCCGATCGTTTTGGCGCCGCAGTGGCTGGAGATGACGCAGCCGGCGTTGGACACCGCAACCTGGCGGGCGTTCGTTTTGGCCTCTAACGCTTCCTTCAGCACCTTCGCGTCCTCATCTGCCAAAGAGTGCGTCACGAAGATAAGATCTTTATCCATCTCGGATAGATGGCTAAGCGCATTGTTTAACAGCTGATCCAGCGCTTTTTCCCGGCTGCCGCGGATTTTGTAAGCCGGAGTCATTTTTCCGTTCTCGACCTTGATGACGGGCCGGATTTTCAGCAGGCTGCCAACGATGTTCTGCATACCGGAGCAGCGGCCGCCCTTATACAGATAATCCAGCGAATCGATGACAAATTCGGTCTCGACCTGCGGACGAACGGCCGTCAGCAGGGCAACGATTTCCTCAACGCTCTTGCCTTCTGCAGCGGCGTTAACGGCTTTCATCACCTGCAGACCGATGCCGGTCGATAAATTCAGGGAATCGAACACCGTCACCATCCCTTCGGCAAATTCGTCTGCGGCAATCAGCGCATTCTGATAAGTTGAGGACAGCTCTGAGGACAAGCTGATATAGAGAATTCTCCGGCCTTCCTCAATATGGGGACGAAACGCTTCGATAAAATCCGCCGGTGACGGTGCCGCCGTCTTAGGCAGCTTGCCCGTCTCATCGACTTTCCGGTAGAGCTCGGGCACCGTCAGATCGATCCCGTCCTTGTAGGTTTGTTCCGAAAACGTAACATACAGAGGCACAATGCCGATGTCGTACTGCGCAATCCATTCAGCGGGGAGATCACAAGTGCTGTCAGCAAAAATTTTAATGGAACCCATATAAATCCTCCTAAACGTCATGGTTATCTATGGGACTTATGAAGCCGCCGATTTTCTTGTATACATAATCGCGACGGTATGGGGGCCGCAGTGGCTCGAAATCACGCAGCCGGCTTCCGCAACGGCGACTTCTCGTACACCGGTCTGCTCCCGCAAAATCACGGCCAACCGATGCGCCTCCTCCTCCGCGAGCGTATGCGCGACCAGGATCAGATCCTCGTCCATGTGATCCTTGTCGGCCAGGGCATGATCAAGCATGAGCTGCACGGCTTTCTCCTTGCGGCCCCGTACTTTGTAAGCCGGGATGATGTTCCCGTCCACCAGCTTCAGTACCGGCCGAATTTGCAGCAGGCTGCCGATAAAATTTTGCATGCCGGAGCAGCGACCGCCTTTGTACAAATATTCCAGCGTATCAATGACAAACTGCGTCACCACTTGGGGGCGTAAGGCGGCAACTTGTCCAGCGATTTCTGCGGCTCCCCATCCTTTCTCGGCTAGGCGCACGGCCTTCATGACGAGCATTCCGATTCCGCTGCACAGGGTCAAGGAATCCACAATGTGAATCCGGCCCTCGGGAAATTCCGCTGCTGCGATTAGCGCGTTCTGATAGGTGGACGACAGCTTGGACGACAAGCTGATATACACGATGTCCATTCCTTGATCGATGTAAGGGCCAAAGGCGCTCATAAAATCTTTCGGGGACGGTGCTGTTGTCTTAGGCAATTGTCCCTCGGCCTCCACTCGGCGATAGATATCGAGCGGGGTAATGTCGATGCCGTCCCGGAACGTTTCATTGCCGAATACGACGTAAAGTGGAACCAGGCCGATGTCATACCGTTCGATCCAACCGGCTGGCAGATCCGAGGTACTATCCGCAAAAATTTTCACTTTAGACATAAGCAGTCTCCTTGGGTAGTTGATGCAAATCACATGTAATGTAAAAGATGAACTTTCATACATTCTATCAAAAAGAACAAGACAAGGAAAAGCCCCAAGACCGACCAAAGACCCGCGGGGTTTAGGGCTTTCGGCAGCTGTCCGCGATGGACGCCGCCGATTCGAGGGAAAGCTTACATGGTACCGCGTTATCCTAGGCCGTGAGGCTTCCAAGCACGATTAGCAAGATGAAGAGAACGAACGGCAAGACCGAAAAAATCGTGCCTAATATCGCAAACACTTTCCTCCGATTACGGATCGCCAAGCCTACGATGCCCAGAATCAATCCAATCAAGTCCAATAAGCCGGAAATCAGGAACAGCAGAACGCCAAGCACGGTCCCGCTTCGCTGCATCAGGTCTTCGGCGATGACCTCCGCAGGCTGGTCCACGAGATCCATCGCTGTAGAAATAATCAGTGCCAGCGCAGCGATATAGCCAATTACGGCAAGTAAGCTGAGTACGAAGGAGGCGATGCCGGGGCCGGAGAATTTCATCCGGTTTGTTGGCTCGTGGGGGGCAAAATAGGGTGATACAGGATCTTGCTCCGATTGACGATAATCCATCCCAAAACTCCTTTATAGACAGTAATGTAAACCTATTCAAGACCATCTTCAAATATCCTCCTGAAAATTGCAAGGATATTTTTGGTTGAAACGGTGGTGGAAATCAGGCTAAACCCTGCGGTATGATGGACACGAAGGCTATGGGACATGATCAGAAAGGGGCGAAATCGATAGTGCAGCGAAAATATGCGGGGATCGGAGCGATTGTCATGCTTCTCTCCGTGGCGTTTGGTGCGTTTGGCGCCCATATTTTGAAAGAGCGGATCGGGGATGCAGCAATCGGCACCTTTGAGACCGGAGTCCATTATCAAATGATTCATGGCATCGCCATGCTGCTGACCGCGTTATTTGCCGCGAAGTGGGGGGATTCCAAGCGGCTGCTGTGGAGCGGACGGTTATTCCTGATCGGCGTGATCTTATTTTCAGGCAGCTTATATGGCCTTGCCACCTTGGACTTACGATGGCTTGGTCCGGTGACACCGCTTGGCGGCGTATCATTTCTAGCAGGCTGGCTGCTGCTCGCACTGGAAGCCTGGAAGGCGGCACCTCGGGCTGGAGCATAAAGCTTAAGGAGATTCAAGCCCTAAAAGGGCTGGCGCAACCTGCATCTGCAGGAACCGCCAGCCCTTTTTGCTGCTTTTATAATGAAATGATTTACGTATCCAAAAAGTCGATGATCTCGCTCAGTTTTAGCGTGTATACCTGCTTCTCGTCGACGTGGTATACGCTCACCGCGTAGGTTTCCGGAAGGAAATTTAAGATTCGGCACGGCATACTCGTCCGCTTACCGTTACGATTGACGTACAAACGGACAAGCTTATTGCCTGTAATATAGTTTTGAATCCAGGCTTGGAATTCATCGCTTGTCGCCAGCTCCTTGAAGTTGCTCGAAGCCGGCTCGCTTTTCTTCTTCTCCACCACAGCGGGTTGTTTAGACGTTTCTTTGCCGTTATTCTTAGCCTTGACGGCTTGGGCGGTTTCGATGCGGGACTGCGTGCGGGAAGCTAAGGTAGATTCAATAATTCGTCCCAGCTCGATTCCGGAGTTGATGCGGTAATCTATAATGTCAGGGCTGTCGTTCAGCAGCTTCAACAGCGCTTGCAGAGCCAGCGGGTTCGTTGTCCCTTTGACTAGAATTTCGACGTTAAATAAATAGCCCACTTCTTCTTGATTATGATGTTGACCGGTTTGATTTTCCATAATTCCCCCACAGTGATTTCAAGTTAGGCAGAGAAAGGTCATCTTTTTCTGTTGAAAATCCTCAATAATAATAGCACCACTATGACAACAATCATAGCCCAAACATCAAGAAATTTACACAAATCTATACATCTATGGATCTTTTGTTTCACCCCGCCTGAATCAGGGTAAGATAATGACAACATTTTATTGAAGAAAGCAGGGGATAAGGATGGCCAAATCGGAAGCCAAACCAGCAAAGAATACGAAGAAATCCAGCCTGGAGCAACTGCTGAACGAACAAGTTGCCAACCTGAACGTGCTTTATGTGAAGCTGCACAACTATCATTGGTATGTGAAAGGGACAAATTTCTTTCGGCTGCACGCCAAATTTGAGGAGTTGTATAATGAAGTTACTGAACAAATGGATGCCATTGCCGAGCGAATGCTGGCGCTGAAGTGGAACCCGGCAGCATCGCTGGAAGAGTATCTGGACCTGGCCACCATTCAGGAGGCAACCGGGAAGGAGGAGCCGCAGGCGATGGTTCAGCATGTGCTTGAGGACCTGGCGACCTTAACGGAGGCGTACAACGAAGGGATTGGTCTCGCGGATCAGGTGGAGGATAACGTCACCAGCGATTTGTTAACCGGTTATCTTGGCAAATGGGAAAAACACATGTGGATGCTCCGGGCGTATTTGGATTGATAGCTCTTACCGGAGTCGAAGACAGCACGCATTCCAAGAGGGCTTGGCCGCAAACGCGGGCCGGGTCCTTTTGCATTCTGTGACAACGATATTGCATAACGGTGAACATCCGCCGCCATACGTTGCTTATGCCAATAAAGTAGGTTAGAATGAAGTGAGAATCAGTGAGAATCACTTAGAATTATTCTAATGTGATAATTGTTATGATATAATGGCAAGAACAAGGGCGGCGGCCCTAAGCAAATAACGTTAATTTTCGTGAATGGAAGGAGCAGTTACATGGCAACGCATTTTGTAGTTGAGGGTTTGAAAGCAACAATCGAGGAGAAGGAGATCCTGAAAGGGATTAACCTTGAGATAAAAGGCGGGGAAATCCACGCCATCATGGGACCAAACGGAACCGGGAAAAGTACGCTGGCTTCTGCGCTGATGGGTCATCCGAAGTATGAAGTTACGGATGGTAAAGTGACGCTGAACGGGGAAGACGTGTTGGAGATGGCCGTTGACGAACGCGCCCGCGCCGGTATGTTCCTGGCGATGCAATATCCTAGCGAAATCGCTGGCGTAACGAATGCAGACTTCCTGCGCAGTGCCATTAATGCCCGCCGCGGCGAAGGGAACGAAATCTCCCTGATCAAATTCATTCGTCAAATGGAAGAGCAAATGAAAGTGCTGGAGATGAATCCAGAGTTTGCGCACCGTTATTTGAACGAAGGCTTCTCCGGCGGGGAGAAGAAGCGGAACGAAATTTTGCAAATGCTGCTGCTGGATCCGAAGATCGTCATTCTGGACGAAATCGACTCCGGTCTTGACATCGACGCTTTGCGGATCGTGGCGAATGGTGTAAACTCCATGCGCAGCGAAGACCGCGGCTTCTTGATTATTACCCACTACCAACGTCTGTTAAACTATATCAAACCGGACTACGTTCACGTGATGATGCAAGGCCGCATCGTGAAATCCGGCGGTCCTGAGCTTGCCGAGCGCCTGGAAGCGGAAGGTTACGATTGGGTCAAGGAAGAGCTGGGTATCGTGGACGAAACAGTTGGTCAAGAAGCCTAAACGGAAGGAGGAGTAGAGAATGACGACACAAACCGTACTTCCGGTAGAAGCGGAGCAATTGAAACAACTGTCCGCGAAGCGCGGCGAACCGGACTGGCTGACGGACAGCCGGACGAAGGCGCTGCAGCTGGCGGCGGAACTGGAACTGCCTCAATTGGAGAAGACGCGGATTGACCGCTGGGATTTGAGCAACTTTGGAACGCTTGCTGAAGCTCGGGTTGAAAATCCGCAGCAGTTGCCTGACAGCATCCAATCGTTGGTGGACTTGACTGAGCAGAGCAATTTGCTTGTTCAACGGAATGCAGATACCGTATTTACTAAGTTGGCACCGGAGCTGGCGAGCCAAGGGGTGATCTTCACCGATTTGGAGACCGCCGTGCGGGAGCATGGGGATCTGGTGAAGGCGCACCTGCACAGCGTGATCAAGCCGGACGAGAATCGGCTGGCAGCTTTGCATGCCGCGTTGTGGAATGGCGGGGTTTTCCTGTACGTTCCGAAGAACGTGGTGATTGATACGCCGCTGCAAACGATTTTCCTGTTGGATGATGCAGGTTCTGCGTTCACGCCTCACGTCCTGATCGTGGCGGACACGAACAGCCAAGTCACCTACGTGGATAACTATATTTCTGTGAATCTGAATGGAAGCATCGTGCATAACGGTGCAGCCGAAGTAATCGTGAAGCCGGGCGCCAAAGTCCAATTCGCTACGGTGCACCATTTGGCCGAGCAAGCGACGGATGTGACATATCGCCGCGCCGTTGTTGAGAATGACGGCAGCATCGAATGGATCATCGGCGAGATGAACAATGGCGATTCGGCAAGCGAAACGCTGTCGATCTTGAAAGGGAACGGCTCGAACTCTGATGCGAAGGTCATCACCGTTGGTTCGGGGAAACAACGTTTGAACTATACGACGAAGGCCGTACATTACGGGAAGAGCTCGAACAGCCAAATGATTACCCGCGCGGTGATGCGGGAAGAAGCTACGGCGATTATTAACGGGATCACGAAAATTGAGAAAGGTGCCACGAAAGCGGACGGCCAGCAAACCGAGAAAGTGCTCATGCTGAGCCCGAAAGCCCGCGGTGATGCCAACCCGATTCTGCTGATTGACGAAGATGACGTTTCCGCAGGACACGCCGCTTCCGTTGGGCAGGTGAACCCGGAACAAATTTACTACTTGATGTCCCGCGGGATTACCCGTGCAGAGGCGGAACGCTTGGTGATCTACGGCTTCTTGGCGCCGGTGGTTTCGGATATCCCGCTGGAACCGTTGCAGAAGCAACTGCAAGGTCTGGTGGAAAGGAAGCTGGGACAATGAGTATCCATGCTGAAGAGCTCAAGAAGCAATTCCCGATTCTGCAGCAAGAGATAAACGGGCATCTGCTCGTTTATCTCGACAGCGCGGCTTCCTCGCAGAAGCCGGCCGTCGTGATCGAAGCATTAAAGCATTATTACGAATGGGATAATGCGAACGTGCATCGCGGCGTCCACACGCTGGGCAGCCGGGCGACCGATGCTTACGAGAACGCCCGCGAGAAGGTAGCCCGATTTATCGGGGCTGCGCGCCGGGAAGAGATTATTTTTACCCGGGGCACAACGACGTCGCTGAATTTGGTTGCATCCTCTTACGGAGCGGCGAATGTCGGTGAAGGCGACGAAATCGTCATTACTCCGATGGAGCATCATAGCAATTTGATTCCTTGGCAGCAATTGGCGTTGAAGAAGAAAGCTGTATTGAAATATATCCCGCTGCAGCCGGACGGTCATATCGATTTGGCGGATGCGGAGAAGACGATTACTCCCAAGACGAAGATCGTGGCGACCGCCTACGTATCCAACGTCCTGGGCGTTGTTAATCCCGTCAAGGAGCTCGCGGCGATTGCTCATCGCAACGGGGCGGTTATGGTTGTTGACGGCGCGCAGAGCACCCCGCACATGAAGGTTAACGTACAGGAGCTGGATGCTGATTTTTATGCTTTTTCCGGCCACAAAATGTGCGCACCAACTGGAATTGGGGTACTCTATGGAAAGAAGCATCTGCTGGAAGCCATGGAGCCGATCGAATACGGCGGAGAAATGATCGACGATGTCGGATTGTATGAATCAAGCTGGAAGGAGCTTCCGTGGAAATTTGAAGGCGGGACGCCAATTATCGCGGGTGCGGTTGGGTTGGCGGCAGCCATCGATTTCCTTGAAGGCATCGGGCTTGAGGAAATTCACCGGCACGAGTCCAAGCTTGCCACTTATGCGATGAACCGCCTGTCGGAGATCGAAGGACTCACCCTCTACGGACCGCGCGAGCGTGAAGTAGGGCTAATCACCTTCAATCTGCAGGACATTCACCCGCATGATGTTGCGACCGTGCTTGATGCTTCCGGGATCGCCATCCGGGCGGGTCACCACTGCTGCCAGCCGCTGATGCGTTGGCTTGAAGCAAGCGCAACGGCTAGAGCAAGCCTGTATTTATACAATACGGAACAGGATATCGACCGACTGGCGGAAGCTTTAATCCAAACAAAGGAGTATTTTGGGTGATGCAACTAGACGATTTATACCGCCGTGTCATAATGGATCATTATAAAAATCCGCGGAACCGCGGGAAGTTTGAGGAAGGCGCGCTGACGGTCGATTTGAACAATCCGACCTGCGGCGACCGCATTTCCTTGCAGTTGATTGTGGAAGGAGACGTCGTCAAGGACGCCCGCTTTACCGGGGAAGGCTGCTCCATCAGCATGTCGTCGGCTTCGATGATGACGGAGGCCGTCAAAGGACGGACGATCGAGGACGCGATGGAGCTAGCTGGACGGTTCTCCCGGCTGATGATGGGAGAAACGGTGGAGTTTGACGACTATGAAGATCTTGAGGCCTTATCCGGCGTTAGAAAATTTCCTGCCCGCATCAAATGCGCTACGTTAGCTTGGAATGCGCTGAAAAAAGGAATCCAAGCGGAAATCTAATCCCCTGAGGAGGTAGCCGAACATGGCCAAAAAAGCACCGGAATTAGAAGAGTATAAATACGGTTTCCGGGATGAACACAAGGCGATCTTTCAATCCGGTAAAGGCTTGACCCGTGAAATCGTAACGGAAATCTCCCGTATTAAAGGCGAGCCGGAGTGGATGCTTAATTTCCGCCTCAAATCGCTTGAGCAGTTCGAGAAAATGCCGTTGCCGCGTTGGGGCGGAGATTTGAGCGAGCTCGATTTTAACGATATTCAATACTACGTGAAACCATCTGAGAAACAAGGTAAGACGTGGGAAGAAGTCCCGGCAGAAATCAAAGAAACGTTTGATAAGCTGGGGATTCCAGAGGCCGAGCAGAAGTTCCTGGCCGGCGTCTCCGCGCAATACGAGTCGGAGGTCGTATACCATAGCATTCAGAAGGACCTGGAAGATCAAGGGGTTATCTTCATGGATACGGATTCCGCATTGCGTGAGTATCCGGAACTGTTCAAAGAGTACTTCGGTACGGTAGTTCCTGCTGCGGACAACAAGTTTGCGGCTCTGAACAGCGCCGTATGGTCCGGGGGAAGCTTCATTTACGTGCCAAAAGGCGTGAAATGCGAAGTGCCGCTGCAGGCTTATTTCCGGATCAACTCGGAGAACATGGGACAATTTGAACGTACGCTGATCATCGCCGACGAAGGCAGCTTTGTGCATTACACCGAAGGCTGCACGGCGCCGATTTACAGCACGAACTCGCTGCATAGCGCGGTCGTGGAAATCATCGTGAAGAAGGACGCTCGCGTTCGCTACACGACGATCCAGAACTGGGCACCAAACATCTATAACCTGGTTACGAAACGTGCGGTAGCCGAAGAGAACGCAACGATGGAATGGGTTGACGGCAATATCGGCTCGAAGTTGACGATGAAGTACCCAGCCGTTATCTTGAAAGGCCGCGGCGCGAAAGGCAGCGTGCTGTCCATCGCCGTTGCCGGCAAAGGTCAGCTTCAGGATGCCGGTGCGAAAATGATCCACCTGGCGCCGGATACAACGTCGACGATCGTGTCGAAGTCGATTTCCAAACATGGCGGTAAGGTTACTTACCGCGGTCTCGCTTCCTTCGGCCGTCAAGCGGAAGGCGCGAAATCGAACATCAAATGCGATACGCTGATTCTCGATAACGAGTCGACGTCGGATACGATCCCATACAACGAGATCATGAACGACAACATCACGCTGGAGCATGAGGCGACCGTATCGAAGGTGTCGGAGGAGCAGCTCTTCTATCTGATGAGCCGCGGTCTGACCGAAGAAGAAGCAACGCAAATGATCGTTATGGGCTTTATCGAGCCGTTCACGAAAGAGCTGCCGATGGAATATGCGGTAGAGATGAACCGCTTGATCAAATTTGAGATGGAAGGCTCGATCGGTTAAAAGTTTAGGCCAAACGAAAGGAGAAGCCCCTGAGCGGGACTTCTCCTTTTTTTTGCGTGGTTGGGCTCTACTGGCGGATCGTTACGCTGGTTCCGATCGGCACGATCCGGGCTAGCTCGATGACGTCCGGGTTATACATTCGGATACACCCGTGTGAAACCTCTTTGCCGATGGAGGAAGGATCATCAGTGCCGTGGATCCCGTAATGGGGCTTGGACAAGCCCATCCAATAGGCGCCAAACGGCCCGCCGGGATTGGGGGCTTTGTTGACGATGGTATACGACCCTACAGGGGTTTGCGTGAGCATGGTTCCGATCCCAACCGGAAACCCACGTACGACGTTGTTGTTATCCAGCAGGTACAGCATGCGATCCGATATATCCACGATGATGCGGTAATTGGGCATGTAGGCGCGCCTCCCGTTGTTTTTTGCTAGTGTATGACGGGTAGGCATAAGTTGGTTGGGCGAATGCGTAAGAGCCGATCGCCAAGGCTTAAGGCAAAATAAAACCCGGGTCCTGTGCAGGCCCGGGAGAATTCCGTATTAGAGATATACTTCTGCGATTGAGGTTTCGCGTTCTTTGGACAGGTCGACAAATCGGGAATCCGTCTTGACCAGCGGACGGAAGAAGTCCGTTTGATTCGTCATGACGATAGAACCGATCTCGCCGGTGCTCAGCATCACTTTCTTGCCGATGAAGTTCGGCAACAGATGACGGATCAATGCTTGCGTTGGCTCCGGGCTCAACTGGCCGAAGCTAAGGCTGTTTAACTCGCGCAGCACGGACAGCAGCTCCTGCTTCGAGCGGTAGACCCGGTTGGAGGTCATCGCCGCATACACGTCTGCAACCGCGGCGATCTTGGCGAACGGATGGATATCCTTGCTTGTTAAGCCATGCGGATAACCGCTGCCGTCCTCCCGTTCGTGATGCTGCAGCGCCACCAAGGCCGAAAGCTCGTCTCCGGTAGAATTGAGAATAATGTCATGACCGTATTCGGAATGACACTTCACTTCTTCGAATTCCTCCGGCGTCAGCTTGCCGGGCTTGGATAAAATGCTCTGTGGGACCTTGCTCTTGCCGATATCGATCAAGTAGCCGGCTTTCCCAGCCTTGTAGGCTTCTTCCTTAGGATACCCTAACCAGGAGGCGATATAATAACTGAGCATGCCGACTTGCATGGAATGATGGTAAGTATAATTGTCACCGTCACCAATCATCAGCAATAAAGAGACGACGTCCTTCTGGTTATCCAGTTCTGAGATCATCGGCTCTAACAGCTTGTCCACTTTCGCTTCGTCGATCGTCCCGTTCGTTAGCGCTTTCAGGAACAGTTCCTCGAAACCGTCAACGGCTTCATCCATATATGGCTTGGCCCGGAAGGCAGGATCCGAAGGGAATTCGGCGTCTAAGGTTTGCGGTTCGATATCTACGTAGTCGATCCCATGCTGCATTAGCTTAACGATGGAATCGCTGCTCAATTCACAGCCTTTCTGCAAAACAAAAACGCCGAAATGATTAAATACGTCATGTTGGAGACGGTCGCCTGGACTGAGCTCCATAATATGTACTTTCAAAGACGATGACACCTCGTAATCTTCCTGTTTTTCTTAATCATATCAGGAAACAAATGGGTTGACAACGAAATTGTTAGGTTTGTCAATCACCCGAAAGGAGGTGTTCTCCCGGTACACGAGGGTCCCACGGACCAAGTCCATGGCCCTTCCACTCCGAACCGTCTTCCCAGATTTCCTTTTTCCAGATCGGGACAATCTGCTTAAGACGTTCAATCGCGTAGCGGCTGGCCTCGTAGCATCCGGCCCGGTGAGGTGCCGATACGGCGATGACGACACTGATTTCCGCGATATCCACGCGACCGATCCGGTGGCTAATCGCACAGCGGGTTCCTGGCCAGCGCTCCGTGATCTCGGCGCCGATTTGGCGCAGCTTGGCTAAGGCCATCGGCACATAGGCTTCGTATTCGAGATGGACGGTCCGTTGACCTTGCGTCCATTCCCGGGTAGTCCCGGTGAACGTTAGAACGGCGCCATGGTCGGGGGTGATAACCTTAGCCGTGATCTCCTCCACGGACAGCGGTTCTTCCGTGATGATGTACAGTTGATCGTCCGCCGGATCCGAAGCATCGTTCGAACTCCATTCTCCGCCGGATACCGGCGGGATCAGTGCGATCTCGTCCTCCGCATGGATGGGCGTATCGCCTGCAGCGTACTCCTGATTTACCGCAACGAAGGAGGCGGAAATCAGCGCAGCTGCTGAGGGATAAGCCTCAGCTAACGCTTCCTTTAACGAGGCTGCTGTAATTGGACGTTCTGGATAAGGGTATGCAAAGCTTAAGGTTGACGTACCGATCCGGTCCGCCAACCCGGCAAAAAGAGCAATTTGAATATTCATAGGAGTCTCCTCGGAATAGTTTGTAAGTAATATACATTATAACAAGACAACGATCAATTTTAAGGTATATAATACACATTGAACTCTAAAATTTAGAATAAGCCGAATAGATTGAGAGGGCAAGGAGGTAGTGCTTATGCCGGAGACGAACCAGGAAACGTTAACGATACTCTACACCAACGATATTCACAGCCATTTTGAAACGATGGGGCGCATCGCGGCGATGATTGATGAGTTGCGTGCCGAGGCGCCGGCTTCTACGCTCCTTCTCGATATCGGCGACCATATGGACCGGGCGGCGATCGAAACCGAAGGCACCTTAGGACAGGCCAATGTGGACGTGCTGAACCTAACGGGATACGATGCGGTAACGATCGGCAATAATGAAGGGCTGACCTTTACGCCGGAAATGTTGGGCCAGGCCTACGCCGGCCTGCACAGCTCCGTCGTTTGCGGAAATATCGTAGAGATGCGGACGGGACGGCCCCCAGCGTGGATGCAGAGCCGTCTGGTCGTGCACAAGCAGGGGTTTAAGATTGGGCTGGTGGCTGCGACGGCTGCGTTTGCTGAGTTCTATGAGCTGCTGGGCTTGGAATCCCTGAATCCGCTGGAAACGATCGCCAGGGATGTAAGTCAGCTGCGCGATGAGGTGGATCTGGTCATTGTGATGTCCCATTTAGGCCTGCCGATGGATCAGCAGCTGGCCGAGACGGTACCGGGCATCGACCTGATCATCGGCGGGCATACCCATCATTTGCTGGAGGAGCCGCTGCGCATCGGATCAACGATGGTTACGGCTGCAGGGAAGTTCGGCAACTACTTAGGGAAGGTTGTTGTTCTCCGGGAGGCCGTAACCGGACGGTTATCGATGGACGGGGTTTGCCTGCCTGTCCGGGAAGGGCCGAAGCTGGAGCAGGTGGAGACGGCCATCGCCTTGCAGAGAGAAGCAGCAAAGCTCCGGTTGAATCGCACGGTTGCGGTGACGGATCGCGAGCTGCCGGTGTCCTACGAGGCAGAATCTCCGTTTGGCAATCTGCTGGCTCAAGCGGTGCGCCGTCATACCAACAGCGAATTTTCTCTGGTGAACAGCGGTCAGTTGCTCGCTAGCCTGCCGGCTGGAGAGATCAGCGAAGGAATGCTGCATGAACGTTGCCCTTCGCCGATTAACCCTTGTACGATGCGGCTGTCTGGGGAAGATATTTTGGCAAGTCTGGAGGAATCGCTGCTTGAGGAGAAGAGGGGTAAATTCATTATGGGATTTGGCTTTCGGGGAAAGGTGCTTGGCGGCATTTGCGTTGACGGATTGGAGATTGAATACAACCCTGACGCTCCCCCTTTCGAGCGGATCATCCGGGCAAGCGTTGCGGGCAAGCCGTTGCGGAGCGACCAGACGTATCTCGTAGGCACGCTGGATATGTTCACCTTTGGCGTCGGTTATGAACGATTAAAGCGGGGGACGGAGAAGCGTTATATGCTCCCTGAATTTTTGCGCGATCTGCTCCGCTTTGAACTGCAGACGGCCGGCGCAGTGGATACCTGTTTTCAATCCCGGTGGAAAAAAGTAGAATAACTATAGCACGAAGTCACACTCGATCAGGAGGAACGAATGAGTCTTATTGTCTCGATTATTTTAGCCATTGTGGAAGGTTTAACCGAGTTTATTCCGGTCTCGTCGACGGGACACATGATATTAACTGCCAAGCTGATGGGATACGATGATCAGTCGCCGGAGATGAAGACCTTTGAAATCGTCATTCAGCTTGGGGCGATCCTTGCCATGGCCTGGGTTTACCGGGAACGGATCTTAAATCTGCTTGGCTTAAGCAAAAAAATAACGGTCGTTGACCTGAACGCCCCGAAGGGCCGTCTTAATTTAATCCATATTCTGCTGGGGATTGTGCCGGCGCTGGCTGTCGGATTTTTCTTCCGCGATTTTATCAAAGGCCTGTTCAGCTCGCAGACGGTATTGTGGGCGCTTGTCGTTGGCGGCCTATTCATGATCTTCGCCGAATGGTTTAATAAGAACAAAGCGGAGGTTACTGCGCAAGAAATGGATCAGCTGACCTATAAACAAGCGCTTCTGATCGGGTTGTATCAGTGTATCTCCGTGCTCTGGCCCGGCTTCTCCCGGTCCGGCTCGACGATCGCCGGCGGGATGCTGAGCGGTGCCAGCTACAAAGCGGCTGCCGACTTCTCGTTCCTTATCGCCATCCCGATCATGTGTGCGGTGTCCGCTTACGAAATGCTGGATTCGTACCGCTATTTGACGTCCGAAACGATCGGGTATTTCTTGATCGGTTTTGTGGTTGCTTTTGTTGTGGCCTATGTGGTCGTACTGGCGTTCTTAAAGCTCATCCAAAAGGTGCAGCTTCGCCATTTTGCTTATTATCGGTTTGTTTTGGCCGCCTTGTTCTGGATCTTTATTATGCGTTAATACAACACTTCAAGGGCGGGCAGTATTTCAAGCTGGAATGAAATCCAGGAAAAAGATTTATAATGAGGACGGGAGAAACGTCATCTTACGACAGTAGATATGTCCGCTTTCGCACTCCATCCGGATTGCGGGAGCGGACGGAATAGAAATGGTGGTAGTGGATAATGAGAAAACAGACGATAACGATAAATGAAGGCATTCGGCCGATCAGCCCGAGTTATGATCCATGGGACCCGATTTTGTCCCTGCGGGAGTTTGGTCGTCATGCCTTAACCAGCGTCGAGCTGACGGTAACGAATTTATGCAATATGCGTTGCGAGCACTGCGCGGTTGGCGACAGTCTCGTGCTGAAGGAACCCGAGCAGCTTCCGCTGCCGCTGATTCTGAAGGCGCTGGATGAAGTTGAACATTTGCAGACGATTAGTATCACGGGCGGCGAGCCGACATTTCGGCGCCAAACCGTGGAGGAGAAAATTATCCCGCTGCTGAAATACGCCAAGGAGCGCGGGATTCGTTCGCAAATCAATTCCAATCTGACATTAGACTATGAACGTTACGAGAAGCTGCTTCCTTATTTGGATGTGATGCACATCTCGTTTAACTATACAAGCGAACGCGATTTCCATGAGATCGGATTCGCTCGCAGCGGACACCCGGTCAAGCCGGAGGTCGCTTATAAAATGTACGAGACGATGATTGAGAACACACGCAAACTCAGCGAAGCGGGCATGTTCGTGTCTGCCGAGTCGATGATTAACTATCGGACGCACCGCAAACTGCCGGAGATTCATCGCATGATCGTAGAAATGGGCTGCAAAAGACATGAGGTCCATCCGATGTATGCGGCCGATTTTGCCGAAGGGTTGCCTGTGCTGGCGTTAAGCGATATGCGAGCGGCGATCCACTCGCTGCTGGACGCTCGGGATCCGGACGTATGGATGCTGTTCGGAACGCTGCCTTTCTTTGCTTGTAACGGGAATGAAGAAGACTTGCAGCTGCTGCGCAGGCTGCGGAAAGAGCCTAACGTGACCGTTCGCAATGATCCGGATGGACGTAACCGCGTAAATGTGAATATGTTCACCGGGGATGTCTTTGTAACGGATTTTGCTGCCATCCCGGCCTTTGGCAATGTGCGGGAAGGGAAGCTGGACGAGATCTTCAGCCGCTGGCTGACGGAGCATCCATTAAACCAGAAGGTCAACTGCCACTGCGATGCGGCTGGTTGCTGCGGCCCGAATCTCTTGGTTGCGGACATGTATTATCAAGATACGGATTTTAAATCGCGTAAAGCGGCTGCTCTATAAGTAGAACTAAACTAGAAAAGAGGCGTATGACATGCCGGTAGCCCTCGATGCTCATACCAATTTTGAAATCGGCAAGCTGATATGGAACTTACTGATCGTCCTAATTCTCGTCTTCTTAAACGGATTCTTTGTGGCTGCCGAATTTTCGCTCGTGAAGGTTCGCCAATCCCGGCTGACTCAACTGGCCCGGGAGGGCAACCGCCGGGCGAATTACGCACTGAAGGTCAATAAGCGGCTCGACACCTACTTGTCGGCGACACAGCTTGGCATCACGCTGGCATCGCTGGGGCTCGGGTGGGTCGGAGAACCTGCGGTGTCCGAGCTTTTAATTGAACCGCTGATGCATAAAATGGGCGCAACCGATCCCACTCTGATCTCCACGGTCTCGGTGGCGGTCGGTTTTGCGATCATTACGTTTTTACATATTGTGATGGGGGAGCTGGCTCCAAAATCGCTGGCGATCCAAAAGTCGGAAGCGGCGTCCTTATGGCTGTCTTGGCCGTTGTTGATGTTTTATCGCTTATTCCTTCCCGTGATCTGGCTCTTGAATACAGCGGCAAACGGCGCGCTCCGGCTGATTGGAATTGAACCGGCCAGTGAGAGCGAGGCGGCGCATTCCGAGGAAGAAATTCGCATTCTCATGGATCAAAGCGCCAAAAGCGGCGTCATCGATAAAGATGAAATGAAGCTGGTGGACAATATTTTCGACTTCTCCGACATGCTGGCCCGTGAGGTCATGCTGCCGCGGACGGATATGGATTGCTTGTACACGAATTTGAGCTGGGAAGATAATATGAAAATCGTAGCCAACACGAAGCACTCCCGCTATCCGGTTGCCGTCGAGGATAAGGATCAGATCATCGGGTTCGTACATATTACCGACCTGCTGCTGCCCGATTCGGAGAAGCCGCTTCGTTTGGAGGAGATGGTTCGCCCGATCCTGAACGTGCCGGAGTCGATGGAAATCAGCCAGGTGCTTCGCTTGATGCAGAAGAAGCATTCTCAAGTAACGCTTGTCGTCGATGAATACGGCGGAACGGCCGGACTGCTGACCGCGGAAGAAATTCTCGAGGAGATCGTTGGCGATCTCCATGACGAGTTCGAGGATGAACGTCCGGATATCGAGAAAATAACGGATGATGTCTATTCGGTGGACGGCCGCTTGTTGATCGAAGAAGTCAATGAACTGGTCGGCAGCGACATTGAAGACGAGGAAGTGGACTCCATCGGTGGCTGGTTGTTTAAGGAGTTGGAAGGCACCCCGGCCAAAGGCAAAAGAAAACAGGTTGACCGCTTCTTATTCGAGGTTGAGGAAGCCAGCCGATTGCGCATCACGCGCGTGAAAGTCATCCGCCTCGTTGTCGAAGAGCCGGAAGAGGAAATCGAAGAGGAATAAAGCCGGACAAGCTTCATCCGGCTGCATAACGCTGTCCCTGGGATTCAGGGGCGGCGTTTATTTTTTTGTAAAAATACGTCTCTTCTGGTTCATTATTTGGGCGATTGTCATATGTTATAGGTAGGATGCAGGGAAAATTTGGTGGCTTGCCTGCATGACCAATGCTTGAAGTAAGGAGGAAGTTTCTTTGAACCATCCTCAAGAACGTGTGTGGACCCCGTATATTGGCCCATTCGATCCGTGTCCGCCGATCACGCAAAAAACCTACAGCACCCCTCCGCAGCTGTTTATCCACTTTCAACCTCCGAATTTGCCGCAGTTTAGCCCGATGGACGCCCTGAGACACGGTACGTTATGGCCGGCTTTGTACAGCCCTTATGAATCCAAATGGGGAAAAGGACGGTGATCCCATGTCGACAAATCCCAACAACCAACCGTTCGATCAGGAGTTTTACGAGAAGCTTGAGAAGCTGCAGGCGCTGGACTTCGCGCTGGTAGAGCTGAATTTGTATCTGGATACGCATCCGGATGATCTTGCCGCGATCCAGCAATTTAATCAGCTGACCCAGGAGCGGACGCAGCACGCAAATCATTTTCAACAGTTGTATGGCCCGCTGCAAAACTTCGGGCGCGCGTATTCGAAATTCCCGTGGGAATGGTCGAAAAGCCCTTGGCCGTGGCAGGTTTAGCTTTCCTGCCTTCCATCCGTGACGGGAAGCTAAAGGAGGTTAAACAGGAATTATGTGGGTGTATGAGAAAAAGCTGCAATACCCGGTACGCGTCAGCAAATGCGATCCGCGGATGGCGAAACTGCTGATCGAGCAGTACGGCGGCGCTGATGGGGAGCTGGCAGCAGCGCTGCGTTATCTGAATCAGAGATATACGATTCCCGACAAGGTGATCGGGCTCCTGAACGACATTGGGACGGAGGAATTCGCCCATCTTGAAATGATCGCCACGATGGTCTACAAGCTGACCAAAGACGCGACGCCGGAGATGCTGAAGGCGGCCGGGATGGATCCGTATTATGTGAACCACGACAAGGCGCTCTTTTACGAGAACGCAGGCGGGGTGCCTTTTACGGCGACGTACATCCAGGCGAAAGGCGATCCGATCGCCGACCTGTACGAGGACATCGCAGCCGAGGAGAAGGCGCGGGCTACATATCAGTGGCTCATCGACATGACCGACGACGTGGATATCCAGGACAGCCTGAAGTTCCTGCGCGAACGCGAAATCGTGCACAGCTTGCGGTTCCGTGAAGCGGTAGAAATTCTGAAAGAGGATCGGGAGCATAAGAAATTCTTCTAATTTTTGAAATGAACTTATTTTATCGTTGAAGGGGATCTGATCATGGCCAAAAATAAACGTGGAAAATCGCTTTGGAACTTACCTTCGCGCGGTCGTGGAACGTGTCCAGTGTGCGGAAGCACGCGAATCAAGCTGCTGTATGTCATAAACACAAGTGCAGGGCAACAGCTGAAAGTCTGCAAGAATTGCTCGAACGCCTCGCAGGCAAGAATTGATGCAGCAGGCCAGCAGGCGGGTTGAGTTAAGGAGTCAGTAGGGTACGAGGTAACAGGAGAGAAACGGCGATTTTCCGCTTCTCTCCTGTTTTTACGTTATCGCATTCTTTCAGGGTCTATGATTCTTCTTCTAGCTAATGTCTGTTACTCCTTGCATCGTTTGAAGATATCCATAAAGAAGTAATACAGAATTCAGTGTAAATAGAACCCCGAGTATTAAAAATAAGTTTCGAAGTTTATGTCTATTTCTCATCAAATACATATTGCTGGTTTTTTGGCCCACAGCAGGGCTATAGATATTTTAAGCATTCCAAGCATAATAAGTCCACTCTAGGTTTTTAACTTTTTTGACCTTGAATCAATTTCCACATTTGATTTGGAAGCGAGTGTGAGAAATAAGGCCTTTTTTTACCGCTAAACAGCAACGCAACGGACTCCATACCTCGATAAGCTGGGGGAAACCCGCTGAATTTTATTTTTGATCTGAAAACCAATAATATAGAATAGAGATCTTTTTTATTCGACGAATTATACAAAGTGAGGTGATGATGAGAATGAATTTGCTGGAGAGATGGACGCGCGGAGCGAAATTTGTTTTGATTCTGCTGGCCATCGTGTATGTGTTCTCCTTAGTGAGGCCGTTTTTTCGCCCAATGGAGGCCGTCATCGGGGCCCTTTTGATTCCGCTCCTGCTGTCCGGTTTCTTTTACTATTTGCTCCGCCCTGTGGTCCAGTACATGGAAAAGCATAAGATTCGTCGGTCCTTGGCGATCCTTATCCTCTATGTCGTTATGGCGATCTTGGCCATGGCCTTTATCGCGGTGGTCTGGCCGATGTTGCAAGCCCAACTGATCAATTTAGTGCAAAACATCCCCCAATTTATAAGCTTGCTTGAAGAGCGACTAAAGGAATGGGGAGAATTGCCTTTCCTTGCGTCCATTTTTCCTTCCGATTCCGGATTAGCCGACAATTTCTCGGAATATTTAAGCCAGGGAATCTCCTTCTTGACGAATTACTTGAGCGGTTTCTTCTCTTTCTTGTCCCAGTTCGCGATCGTGATGTTTACGTTCCCGATCCTGCTCTACTACATGCTCAAGGAAGGGCATCGCTTCAAACGCAGCCTGGTCAAGCTCTCGCCCATCCGTTATCGGAAAGAAGTGTATCGCGCTACCATTGAAATGGACAAGGCGCTGAACGATTATATTATCGGCCGGGTGATCGTAAACGCAGCGTTGGGCGTACTGATGTTTATCGGCTTCCTGATCATCGGACTGCCGTATGCGCTGTTGTTGACGACGATTGCGGTTATTATGAATTTCATCCCTTTGTTTGGGGCGATTATCTCCGCCATTCCCATTGTCATTATCGGGCTCATCGAGTCTCCGTCTACCGGCATTTGGGCGTTGGTCATCATTTTGTTGGCGCAGCAGATTCAGGATAATGTGATCTCACCCTACGTGTTCGGAAAAAAGCTGGACATCCATCCGGTGACGACCATTTTGCTCGTTTTGGGAAGCGGCAATTGGTTTGGCATCATTGGGATGCTGATCGTCATCCCGGTGTATATGCTGTTAAAAATTGCCTGGAAGCGGATTTACAAGCTGTTCCTCCGGTCGCAATGGGAAACATTGTGAGGATTATGCTATAATTGGATTGTTCAGAAAGGAACAAGCAATCGAATACTAGGTAGCGAAAGGGTGCCGATAATGAAACGCAATACCATCTTGGCGGCGGCCGGGTTCATTGTGGTTGCCGCGTTGGGAAGTTATTTTCTTATCACGGGACAAGCCGATAAGCAAACGGAATCAAAAGCTCTAGACGCTCAGAGCATCAAGCAGATGGTTCATGACTACAGCGTGGGTAAACTCACCGCTAAGTCTGCTTCGATTACGTCCAGCCATTTGATCGTGGACGGGGATACGGCGGACTCGAAGACGTATGAACTGCCGAAGGACGAATTTTTCGTCTCGATCGCGCCTTACGAGAATCAGACACATCCTTGCGAGATTCATAGCTTGACCGGATGCCGCGGCGAGATGACGGAGCAAGAGTTTCAAGTCAACGTCACCGATGCGAATGGGAATACCGTGTTGGACCAAAAGATGACGTCCCAGGCGAACGGATTTATCGACTTGTGGCTGCCTCGCAATCAAACCTACCGGATTCAAGTCAGTCATGACGGTAAAACCGCCGAGTCGGAAATCTCCACATTTGATGGAGATCAAACCTGCATTACTTCGTTGCAGCTCAGCTAGTGCTAAACGTATAAAAATGACGGACCCTCATCAGAAGGGTCCTTTTTTTTGGATCGATAATTAGAACAAGAGGATTGCGCCGCCCAGCATCGGGGTGAGCACCATGCACGTTTTTAGCCAAGCCGCAGGCACGCGCTTCGTGAGCTTGGCTCCAATATACGCGCCGGTCATCGTGCCGATGACAACGGTGGCGAGCAATTGTACATCCAGGTACCCGATGGTAATGTAACCGGCCCCTCCGGCGAGGGCAATTGGCATAATGACCAGCATGGTTGTTCCGGCGGCGTATCGCATGGACATTCCAAGGAGCAGCATCAGCCCCAGTTGGATAAAGGGGGTCGACCCGATTCCGAACAGCCCCGATAAAGCGCCGGTAATGAAGCCAACGAGCGGTGCATTCACCCCAAAGCGCCAGCCTTTGCCGGATGAGGCGTCCATGATCTCGGGCGTCTTCGGCCGCCGGGAGACATAGGCCATTCGAAACCACAGGGCGAATCCGGAAGCGAACAGCATCCCGGAGGTCAAATATCCCAGCTGCTCTTCGGGGATCAGGGATGACCAGCCCGAGCTGATCCACGCTCCCGCTGCAACGGTTAAGCCGACGCCCCCCCGGGCCGCAGCTTCATATTCCCTTCCCGGTAATGGCTGATCGAACCGGAGAAAGGTTATCGCGGCGTTCGAGGAGAATTTTGCTACTGGTCCTTTTACGTTAGCTTACCGAATTTTGTTGGTGTTGTTCCTGGTTTTTCAACCTTGGCTTGGAGTTGACCATTTTGGGAACGAGATCGATCTCGCTTCTTTTTCATGCTCATTTTATCTTGCAGTACCCAGCTGATCGTGATGTACTTCCTAGACGAAGTGTGATGAAAATTATACAATACGGGAAGTTAACAACAAGCTGCGTGAACTTTCAAATGAGGTGAAATGATGCAACGAACACAGAAATGGAGCAAACGGGCCGTGATCTTAGGCTTGACGGCAATGCTGATGACCCTCCTCTCCGGCTGCGGGGGGAATGCAGGGAACAAGGAGAAACCAACGGCCGCGGAGCCGGCCTCGAATCAATATTATATTTTTGATACGGTGGTTAACATCAAATTGTATGATGACCCGAAGGCTGAGGAACATTTGGATCATATCGATACGATGCTAAAAACCTTGGATCAGGAGTTAAGCCGGACCTTGGAGACGAGCCAGCTCTACAAAGTAAATCAGGAAGCCGGCAAACAGGCGGTTGAAGTGTCGGAGGATACGATGAAGGTGCTGAAACGCTCGCTTGATTACGCCAAAGAGACGAACGGGCTGTTTGATCCGACGGTCGGCGGGCTGGTGGATCTTTGGGATATCGGCCATGAAGGAGCCCATGTTC
Source organism: Paenibacillus sp. p3-SID1389 (assembly GCF_025151705.1). Lineage (NCBI taxonomy): Bacteria > Bacillati > Bacillota > Bacilli > Caryophanales > Paenibacillaceae > Paenibacillus > Paenibacillus sp. p3-SID1389. The sequence goes on from NZ_JALXVO010000043.1 coordinate 22,929, forward strand.
CGGCTCCGGAGGATTTGCAGCGGGAACTTAGCCTGGTGGGGTATCAAGACGTAGTGGTCGACGAAGCCAAGCGCACCGTCTTTCTGAAACGGCCTGGGATGGTGCTGGATCTCGGCGGCATCGGCAAAGGGTATGCGGCGGACGAGGTTGCGGCCTATTTGCGGGCGGAAGGCGTCAAGAGCGCGCTTGTCGACCTCGGCGGCAGCAGCATCATCGTGATTGGAAACAAGCCTAATGGAGACAGCTGGAACGTCGGTCTACAAGATCCGGATAGCTCGCGGGGCACGACCATGGGAACGATCCGTTTAAGCGACCAAGTCATTGATACTTCCGGAATCTATGAACGTTACTTTATCGAGGACGATGTGATGTATCACCATATCCTGGATCCGAGAACCGGCGTGCCGGCGCAAAATAATCTAAAGAGCGTCACGATTCTGGCGGATAACGCAACGGACGCGGACGCGCTGTCGACCTTCGTTTATGTGATGGGCCTGGAGGAAGGGCTGCAATACATCGAGGACTTGAATGACGGGACGGAAGCGATGTTTATAACAAAAGACAACAAAATTTACGTCACGTCCGGTATCAAAAATTCGTTTAAGGTGACAGATCCGCAGTACACGCTGGTTGAATAATAGAAGGCTAAGGACGTTCAAGCGATTGGACGTCTTTCTTGTCTTATTTGCTTATCAGACGCTGTCTGAAGGATATTGGCATAGGGGTCTGGGAACGTCAGCACCTCAAACAGAACGTCTCTTAGTAGGAAAATTAAGATTTTCCACATCCCCCAAAAGACTAGAAGGATCACTACCCATTTCTTGATGGACTTCATACTAGGTATCTCCGATGATAAATTTCAGTGTGTTTGACGTTCTTTCTTCCTTTATACTAAAACGAAAGAGGCAAGGAGTTGGTTTCGATGAAATTGATGTTGATTTCGGATATCCACGGATCAAGCGCTTGGCTGGATCGGGCGATGGCCAAAGCGGCAGAGGAGCAGCCCGATCAAATGATCATGCTGGGGGATTTCCTGTATCATGGGCCGCGAAATCCGCTGCCTGACGGATACGATCCGAAGCAGGTCGCGGCAACGCTTAACGAGCATAAGCATAACCTGATCGCTGTTCGCGGGAACTGTGATGCGGAAGTGGATCAAATGCTGCTGGAATTTCCGATGATGGCGGATTATGCCATGCTCTACTTCGAAGGGCGCCGCATTTACGTCACGCATGGGCACGGATACAGCATCGAGCAGCTTCCGCCGCTAGCGCCGGGAGACGTGTTTATTCAAGGACATACGCATGTGCCGGTGGCCGACATCAAAGACGGCATTTATGTTCTGAACCCGGGGTCCATCGCCTTGCCGAAGGAGAATTTCCCTAATTCCTATGGCATTTTGAAGGCAGGGGCGTTTATCGTTAAGGATTTTGCCGGGGAGATCATCAAACGGATTGAGTTTGCTCCATGACAAACGAACGGGTCGAACAGCAGCTGCGCACCCTCCCGGCCGCGCCGGGGGTGTACTTGATGAAGGACGCGGCGGGAGGCGTCATTTATGTCGGCAAGTCGAAGAACTTGCAGCAAAGAGTGCGCTCTTATTTTCATGCCTCCCGTCACCGCTCCAAGAAGGTCGAGAGATTGGCGCATAACGTCAAGGATTTGGAGATCCTCAGGACCGACACCGAATTCGAAGCGCTGATGCTGGAGTGCCGGCTGATTCGAGAACTGAAGCCGATGTATAACAAAAAGATGAAGAGTCCGCACGGTTATGTCTATTTGGTGATCCGCGACACGGACGGGATTTGGGACCTGGAGGTCGTAGATGTGCCGGAGGCCCCGGGAATCCGCCAAGTTTACGGACCTTATTCGGCGAGCCGACATTCTGTGGAGGCGGCAGTCCGGAGCGTTCGCGAAGCCTTGCGTATCGCTTGCAGCCGTCCCCGTTCCGCTCCCACTGGAGTACCCTGTTTGAACCATTCGCTGGGCTTATGTCTCGGCGCATGTTTGGGCGGGGAGGCGGTTGAACTCAACAACCGCGTGATGAACCGCTTTGCTGCGCTGCTGGATGGCTCGGATTCCAGCCTCCGGGAAGAGTTGGAGGGACGAATGCGGGACTCTTCCGAACGGGTTGATTTTGAAGCCGCAGCCAAACTCAGGGATGCCCTTCATGCCATCGATCTGTTTGCGAGACAAGAGGAGATCGCCGGATTTGTTGAGCAGAACGGGAATTTCGTGGTCCTGGAACGTTGGAGTGAGCGGAAGGCCAAGTGGTTCATATTGCGGCGAAATACGATCCTGTATAGCCGGAAGGTTGAAATTTCAGAAGGAAGCTCCCGAGCCTCTCTGTCTCTGAAAATGGCGGAGAAGGCATTGGCCTGTCTAAGCCATAGCTCTCCTCCCCTGACGGGCAAACCTACCCGAGATGAAATAGATGAGGCTCGGATCATCTACCGTTATTTACAAAGCAGTGAGTGCTGCTTCGCGCGGATTCCACAGGCATGGATTGAAGCCGCAGATACGGCCCGGATCGCACATCTGCTAGAAGCGATCATCTGAAAGAATCGATGAAATGATCTTTCTATTGACGGCGCTTACAATAATAGTTTATGTTTAAAAAGGAAATATAAACCATTATTGTAATAAAGGAGGATTTGTGATGATCATGATCCGACCCAATGCTGTCCGTGACATCCAGAGAATACTCCGCACTTTCCTACTCTGTATGATTCTTGCTGCTTTGACCTTAAGTAACTCCATGTTTGTTCCTTCTGCCCAAGCCGCAGAGGGAGATTCCGGCATGAATGTGTCGAGAATTGAGCAAAGCGGTTTCCTGAAAGCCAACGGTACGGTGCTGCGTGACAACTACGGCACAGGCAATATCGTCAATCTGCGGGGGACCAACCTAGGCGGTTGGTTGTTGCAGGAGAGCTGGATGTCACCGCTTGGCGTGAAGGACGAATGGACGCTGCGTGAAACGTTGACGAGCCTGCATGGCGCGCAAACGGCGGAAAGCCTGATCAAAACGTATCAAGACGCTTGGCTGACTACGCGGGATTTGGACAATATCAAAAACATGGGGATGAATATGGTCCGCGTGCCTATTCTGTACCTGGAGCTGATGGACAAGTACGGCAATTGGAAGGCGGATCCGTGGAGCAAGCTGGATTGGCTCGTCCGCGAAGCGGGGAATCGGGGCATTTACGTTCTGCTGGATCTGCACGGTACGTTTGGGGCCCAGAACACCTTCGATAACTCGGGCGAGGTCAACTCGGATCCGCAGCTGTGGAAGAACCAGCAGTATCAGGATCGTACCGTCCGGTTGTGGGAAGGGATTGCAGCCCATTTTAAAGGCAATCCGACCGTGGCAGGTTACGATCTGTTAAATGAACCTGACCGGGTGAGCAAGGAGCAGTTGAACGCTTTTTATGACCGACTCTATAAGGCGATCCGCGCAATCGATCCCGATCATACGATCTTCATCGAAGCGGCCTGGAACTGGAACCAGCTCTATGACCCGGATACGTTTGGTTGGACTAACGTGGTGTACGAGATGCACTATTACGCGATGGCCGGCAACGAGGCTTCTGATTGGAATGTGCAGAACAATCTGGTGAACACCGCTTTGCAAGGACTGCGCGATCACCAAGCCCGGTGGAACGTGCCGGTGTATGTCGGAGAATTTTGCCTGTTTGATTTTACCGATCTGTGGGAGAAGTTCTTGGCTGGAATGAACGCCTCCAATATCTCTTGGACGAACTGGACGTATAAGGTCAGCTCGAACTACGGGAACTGGGGTTACTTCAACAACAACCCAAATCCGGTGCCAAACATCTTAAGCGACAGCCCGGCGACGATCGCCGCTAAATGGAGCAAATTTAATACTGAGAATTTTCGGCCAAACACCACACTGCAAAATTTGGTGAAAAAATATACGACCGGGTCAACCCCGCCTCCTACGCCTACCGGGTTCGTTTATTTGATTTCGGAAGCGAATAAGAAGATCGTCAGCGCGGAGAACGCCGGCAGCGCTCCGCTGGTCGCAAATCGCGATACAGCCCAGGATTGGGAGCTGTTCGAAATCATCAACAACAATGATGGAACGATTTCGTTGAAATCCAAAATCAATGGAAAATACGTCACCGCGGACTTGAACGACGGCGGCAAGCTGATTGCCCGCGGCGAGAGCATTCAACTATGGGAGAAGTTCCGGAAGGAACAGCTGGCCGACGGGACGATCGCCTTGTTCGCCTTGGCCAATGACAAGTACGTGACAGTGGAATTGAATAACGGAGCTGGACTGGTGGCTAACCGGGATCAGGTTGGGGGCGCTTGGGAAGCCTTTTGGCTGATTACCCAGTAATGGCAGCCGAAGCTCAGACAAAGGCAACGGGGAAGTGTATACGTCCCCGTTGTCTTTTTTAAGATATCAGAAAGTATAAACTTCGGGGCATTGGCATCCTGATATCGCAAGAAAAACTTCCGAACGGGATTTCATTGATAAAATTTGCTTAAATTGGGAATAACATATCCACACCCTTTGGTGAAAGGAGGAAATCCCTTGCAGATCAAGGAACGCCTTCATTCTTCAGTCGATGAGAACATCGCATTATTCAAACGGATATTTCCCGGCGATTCCACTATTAAATTCCGTAAATTTCAACATCGAGGTCAGTGGAAAAGTCGGTGATTGGGCCACCCTAGGGGTTTACCGAAACGTTGATTACCAATTTGTCGACCGCCCCGGTCATGGAATTGTTTGATTTCGCCGATACGGTGAATACACCTGGCATTAGCAGCATACTCCCGATGATTAGCCTGAAGGATCATCAGCGGTCGAAATCCGGGTCAATACGCACACCGTAATTGGGACTTTTGATTACGTATTTAGCCAACTCGTTGTACAACAACATTATGGAGATGTGGGATTTTGCAATGAAGACCTATGACTTCTACGCATTTCCATTTCAGGTTATTTTTCCAATCTTGTTGCTGCTGGGGGCCGAGATCAAGAGACGTTGGGGAACTCGGGCGAAATTGGGATCATGCTTCGGTTTACAAGGAATGCTGATTGACATATCATGAGGCTATATCATACATACGGAAGGAATGTGGAGATGGAGAGACAGGCTGTCAAGCTTTCTAGGCCGGAAGCGATGATCTTTGACATGGACGGGACGTTATTCAAAACAGAAACGCTGCTCATACCGGTTTTTCATAAGGTGTTTGACCAGTTGCGAAAAGAAGGGTTGTATGCCGGGGAGACGCCGCCGGAAGAATTGATCCTGAGCTGCTTGGGGATGCTGCTGCCGGACATCTGGCGCCGGGTGATTCCGAACCATAGCGAGACGGTGCATCGCCGGGCCGATGAACTGCTGCTGGAATATGAGCTGGAAGGGCTGCAGCAGCTGGCTACCGAGTTGTATCCGCAAGTGCCGGAAACGTTGCAGGAGCTCAAAGCACGGGGCGTACGGCTGTTTGTTGCCAGCAACGGGCTAGAGCATTATGTCAAAGGAGTGGCCGAGGCGCATGGAATTGCTCCGCTGTTTGAAGGGCTCTTTAGCGCAGGGGAGTTTCAAACGGCGACCAAAGTCGATCTCGTCAAGTTGCTCCTAGATCGGCATGGCATCACCCGCGCGTGGATGATTGGGGACCGCTCCTCGGATGTTGAAGCGGGCAAACGGAACGGGCTAGCTGTGATCGGCTGCGCCTATGCCGGCTTCGGGGATGACCGGGAGCTGGCCGGCTCCGACGTGCGGATTCGCAACTTCGATGAACTGATCTCCTTGTATGATCAGGCGGCGGAGGAAGCGTAATAGGCAAATAACAAGCAGTAAGCCGCTTCCCTCCTAATTGGAGGGGGAAGCGGCTTTTTGCTTATGCAGCCATAACGCGTATTCCAGCGGCCTAATGATCGCTGCGCGGTACGCTTGGGAGTCGCCCGATTGATGGAACACTTCGCGGGCAGGTTTGGGGTTCACCTCAAGCAGGTAGATCTGGCCATGGCGGTTGATCGCCAAATCTAGTGCCAGCTCGCACAAGGCCCCAAACGTCTCCTCGAGGTAGGCTGCGACCTCCAGACTGAGCTTCTCCGCCGCCCGGCGCACCTCCTGCTGCCGCTCCTCGCTTGGGATCCACTGCTTCAGCAGCGTATTCATCGCCACGGCATGACCGCCGCCGTGGAGATTGGAGGTGACGCTGCGGGGAGGACCCACCCTTCCGGCGCAGCCGGTCACTTCCCATTGGCCTTGACCGTTCTTCTGCACCAGCATCCGGTAGTCGTGAACGCGGCCGCTGGGCAGCTTGATCTGGATGCCCTGCTGGGCGATGAAGCGTCCGCTTCCTTTCCAGCCCAGCAGGAACGTGCCCAGCCGGGATTTGTGGATTTTCTGGGGAGCGATGATATTGCGGTTCTGTCTCCGTCCCTGGATCAGGAAGAGATTGCTGTCCAGGCGTTCTACCCGCAGGATGCCGCGGCCTCCCGTGCCGTTAATCGGTTTGACGTAGACGGCGGAATACTTTTTGAGCAGGTTAAACACATCGCTGCTGCTTTGAAATAACACCGTCTCCGGCAGGTTGGACCGGAATCGGCTTTTGCGGGACAAGGTTTGATATATCGTCCACTTATTGCGCAGCGGCCGGTTGAGGAAGGTCAGATGACGGTAACGCGCCCGAAACTTCAGCAGCTGCTCGAACCGCTTGCTGCGCTGGATCCGGCAGCGGTCAAAGATCAGGTCTGGGAAGCTGCGCCATTTGCGGAACCATTTCTTGCCCTTTGGATCGTACTCGAGGGCAAGGATCTGCTTTTTCTGGTCAATCACGTCCATTGGGGTGAACACGAATATGTCCAGGCCCATTTTTTTTCCCTCAGTGATCATGCGCTGGTAGATATGGCGTTCCTCCAGCAGCTTCTTATCATTGAGGTACAAGGTCAGGATGCCCAGGACGGGTTGTGACAATAATATCACCTTCTTTGCTGGTATGGGAGACCGACGTTGCAGGCGTTGGGGAAACGGGCCGGGTCTCCAGCAGAAGCAGCGGTTTCCCGTTCGGATCCCGGGTCAGGCCCGAAGCGTACATCCCTGCACGAAAGCACATGCGCAAGCTCTGAATCTGACTCAACGCCACCCGGAAGCTAAGCTGCCCCAGCCGAGTCAGCTGGGCTTGGAGCAGCCCCGCGCCGATCCCGCGGCCGCGGTACAGCGGATGGACGACGACGACGCATAGCTTGCGGCCGTAATCCATGACGCAAGAGGCGCCGGCCAGCCGCTCCCCGTCCTCCGCTCGGATGCGGGCAACGAGCAAGGAGCAGCCAGGCCGCTTCAAGTCGCTTGGCGTCAGCCGGAGCAGATTCCGGAGGACGGTGGGCGGAACGCGGCCGGAGTTATATTTTCGGATGAAAGCTAATATTTCACTGTGCTGCGGCTCCCAAGGAGCTCCATCCTCCAAGGTCACGGCTCGAATCTCCATCACGACCGTCCTCCTTTCGTGTTGGTCGTAGTTCGTTTCACGGTTTGTGTTTCGGCTGCCGGTATAAATACTGGCTGTATTGAAAAATCCGCTCCAGCGATTTCTTGCGAATATGCGGCTCATCGAACTTCATCGGCTTGGCGTTCGCTTCGAAAAACCACAGGCGTCCGTCGGTGTCCACCCCAAGATCCATGGACATCTCCCCAAGCAGGAAGCCCGATTCCTTCTCGATTTGCTTGGCGATCAAGAGGGCGCTGGACTTAATCCGGCTGAGGAGCAGTGTCGTCATATCGGACCCGAAGGCGGGGAGAAGCATCTTCTCCGGGTCTTCAATGCTGCCGCCTTGCGGAACATGGGTTGTAATCCGTTTCGGTCCGGCCAGACGGGCGCCGATCCCGGTCACCATCCAAATGCCTTTGCCGTTCTTTTGCACGAGCACGCGCATGTCGAAGTGGCGTCCACGATAGGAGGTCAGCTCGATGCCCTCCTGCATGATGTAGGGCGTCATCCCGGCTTCTCTTTTGATTCTCCTCCACAACAAGGGCAGCTTGGCGGTTCGATAAATGATGTTTCGGCGCTTCTTCCCTTGGATTGTCAGCCGGTAAGGTCTCGGATGATCCACGTCCAGTCGCAGCAGCATGATCCCTTTTCCGGCTTTTCCGCCCTCAGGCTTAAGGTACAGGGAGCCGTATTTCTCCAGCATCGCGGTCAGCGTTTTGGGTCCTAGCATTTTTTTCGTGTCCGGCACAAGCGTTTTGGTCGCCCGGCCTTTCTTCAGCCATTCAAATAGTCGCCGTTTATTGAAGAAAAAAGGATTAAACAGATGAATCGATTCATGCTGGATCACCTCATCGATTTTGCGGCGCACCTCCGGCTTCTTCTCATCCTCCCGGAGGGGGATGCGGTTGTAGATGACGTCGGGCAAGGGGAACCAATGCTTCTTCCACGTCTTCTCCTCCGGGTGGAACAAATATCCTTGGACGCGTTTGGCGCTAAGCTTCAAGTCTTTGGCTGTTAAGACATATACGGGACAATCCAGCTCTTGCCCGGTTTTGACGAGGTCTCTGAAGTTGCTGCGGTTACCGCGGAATAGCCGGACGTTATCATCCACGGTCAGCACGGCGACGACGGGCTTCTTCTCGTTCAATACTGGATTGTTCATGAGCCATCTCTCCTCCGGAATTTGCTCAAGTAGAGGCAATGATCCAGGATGTGGTCTACTGACGCCTTCCCTTCTGCCCGAAGTGAAGGGTGTTTAAAGATCGAACGGCCTGGCTTGGCGTTCGCTTCGAACATCCAAATTTTCTCTTCCCGGTCGATCCCGATATCAAATCCGATCTCGCCGATCAAATGCTGCTGATGGGATTCAATCGCTTCGGCCAAGGTGATCGCAACGGCTTTCGCGTTCCGCAGTACCTCTTCAGCACGCGAGCCAAATGCGCGGGTGAGCGCCTGCTCCGGAGTGAGCAGGGAGCCGCCGTTCTTCAAGTGCGTGGTTACGCTGCCTTTGCCGGCTTTTTTCGCGCCGATGCCAACGACAACCCATTGGTTCTTCCCGTTCTTGTGCATGTGAAACCGGAAATCGATCGGGCAGTTGTCGATTTCGATGAGACGAATCCCCTGCTGGGCCACGTATCCGCGGAGCGCCCGGCCGTGTCTGGCTTGCAGCGTGCGCATTAGGCTGTTGAAGGAAGAGAAGCGCAGCAGGGCGTTCCGGCCATTTTTCCGATACCTGGCATAATAACCGCTTCTCGGGATGTAGGACAGGCGATATATCCCGTTGCCCAGACTGCCGCTGTTCGGCTTGTAATAAACCAGGGAATGCCGGTCCAGCATCTCCTTAATTTGCTCCGGCGTCGGACTCATAATCGATTCGGGCACGTAGCGTCCCACCGTCGGGTCTTTCTCCAGCAGGCGGTAAATATCGGATTTATTAAAAAAACTCCAGTTAAAGAAAGGAATCCTCCGGCGGACGAACCGGTCCCGAAGCTGACTGATCGTGTTGGTCGTTTCGGCTCGGCGGCTGGGGAGGCGGTTATATACCACGTCAGGCAGCGGCACCCGCTTCCGCACGAACCGCCCCGCTTCGTTCAGAAAATAGCCGTTCACCGTTTCGTCTTCCCAATGGATATCCCGCGGGGTGAACGCGAAGATATAGGAAATCCGGCTTCCCTGCCGAAGGAGTTGCTTGATGAATGCGGTGCGCGAGCCAAATGGGTTGGTTGGTGAGGATGTGGGTCCGTCGGACAGCACGCCGATGAGCGGGCCGATCTGCACTTCTCCCTCTTGCTGGCTGCGGAGGTAGACGCCGCCGGGCTTGGGGATTTTAATGCCTCTGCGAACGCCGCTGGCAAGGTACAGATGATTTCCCGCTTTATTAATCCGTTTGATGGCGGCGGGGACCCGTTCCCCCCCGAGTCTCAGGTGAACCGACTTTCTTCCGGATAGCTTCAGATTCTTCATAAGAGCCCCTGACACGTAAACCACCCGGTCGGGGGCTTGCGTGAAATGGACGTTGCAAAAAGTCAAACTCATGGATTTTATCCTCCTAAAAGTGATCAGGGTTTGCTCAGCAGTAAATAGCGGGCATAGCCTATCGGATTTTCCAGCGACCTTCTGGCGGTTTCCGGATCGCCGATCCGAAAGAACGAGGAGCGTCCCGGTTTGGAGTTGACCTCCAGCACCCATACGCGGCCTTGGCGGTCAACGCCGAAATCCAGGCCCAGCTCTGCCAGCCTGCCGAAACGGGTTTCCAGATAGGCCGGAATCAAGAGTGACAGTTTGCGGATTGCGGCTTCAGCGGCTTTGCCCTCAGACTCTCCGAGTTCGCGGATGAGAAAAGGCAGTGCCCGATGGGCGGTACCGCCTCCATGCAAGTTGGAGGTGAGTGAATCTTTACGGCCCGCGCGGACCGCCATCCCCGTCAAGCTCCACTCGCCTTTGGCGTCTTTCTGCATGAGGACGCGGACATCAAAGGGTTCACCGTCTGAGCTGTTCAACTGTAAATAGGGCTGAACCAAGAACGGTTGTTTCCCGGTAAAGCGGTCAATCCAATCCAGCCCTGCTTGCTTGGTGGAAAAGCGACGCCGAAAGATCGTATTCCGCCCGCTGCGACCGACAACCCTGACTTCATCACGCGGCAGATGCCATTTGACGTACAGCGTCCGTTTGCCGTGCGTGCCGTTCCGCGGCTTCAGGAAGGCTTCCCCGTCATGGGCCTGCAGCCATTGGTCCAGCTGAGCCCGCCCTTGGTACAGCGCCGTTTCTGGTAAATGTTCGGCAACCACCGGGCATTCCAGCAGCGCTTGGTATACCGCCCATTTTCCCGCAAGGCCCCGGGCCAAATAAACGAAGGGATGCTCATTCGCCAGCCGTTCGAGCAAACGGTGCTTGCGCAGCTGCTGCTTGCGGTCATGGATCAGGCAGCGGTCGTAAATGATGTCCGGCCGGGGGCACCATTTGCGAATCCAGGTTCCGTGTTCAAAGGTGTAGGCGGGAATGCCGGCAGCGTTCCCCAAAGCGATCCAGCTGAGGCAGAAGACGTACACGTGAAGCCCATGCCTTGCGCCGATGCGGCATAATCTGCGGCAGAACGCAACTTCCGCGAAGGGGAGCGGACCGCTGCTTTCGGAGACCAGGATGCCAACGTTCCCTTGTGATGTTTTGTACATGGCTGATTCCCTCCTTCCAAGAGGCCCTCCAAGGGCAACCTCTAAAAGCCGGACAAATAGCGGGTATATTCGATCATTTGCTTGACCGAAGGGCGGATTTTGTCTTCGCCGATCGGAGTATTATCGTTCTTGGACGGCTTGGAGTTGACCTCCAGCAACCACACCCGGCCGCTCGTTTCCACCGCCAAATCAATCCCGAACTCCCCGAAGTGGGCCGGGATTTGCGCATCGACACTCTGGGCGACGTCCAGCGCCACCTTCTTCAGCTTTAAGGCGAGTTTGCTTTTGATTCCAGCCGGCAGCGAGCTGCGGGCAATCGCGTCCTTCACCTTACTCAGCGTGCCGCCGCGAGCCAGATTGGACACAAAATGATGGTTCCCGGCGATCCGGGCCACGATGGAAGTCGTATTCCATTTGCCGTACAGGTTCTTCTGGACCAACGCCCGAAAATCAACCGGCCTATGATCCACCTCGATCAAGTGAAGCCCCTGCTGGATTTGGTAGCGAGTCGTTTTCATTTTGCCGGATAACGCGGTGAACAGCTTAGCGAGGCTCGGATATACTTGGCGCTGTGCGCCACCAACCTGGGTCGATAAGGTCTGGAAGGCGCCGCCTTCAAGCCGCGAGATACGGATGATGCCTTTGCCCAAGCTTCCCTTGATTGGTTTCAGGAAGACGACGGGATATTTGCTGCACATCGCTTTCAACATCGCGTAATTGCGAAACAGATGCGATTCCGGCAAATAACGCTGCACGGAGGCATCTCGGCTAAGCGCGTCGAACACTTCGGTTTTGTCGAGATATTTCTCGTTGAAAAAATGGCTCCCGTAGCGGGATTTTACTTCTTTCATAAAATGCTGTACGCTAGGTTTGTTCTCCAATTTCCGCGAATTCAGCCGGTTGTAGAATACATCTGCGGCGGGCAGCTGGGTTTGCTTCCACCCGTTGCCATAGACCCAGCCCGAGATCTGGCTTGTGCTGGTGCCGATATGATTGGGGGTAAAGAAATAGACGAATACCCCTTGGCGCGAGCAGGCGTTCACGAGCTCTTTGCAGAACTTGGTCATTTGGCCAAACGGCCGTTCCGGATTACCGGGGAAATCCTGACTGAGCAGAACTCCTAACAGCGGACCCAGTTGAAGGGTCGAGGAATGCGGCCGATAGATGAGTCGCAGCGGCGACCGCGGTTGGATTCCCATTTTTCTAGCCAGACCCGAGCTCATGCGAACTCCGTCGGATCTGGATAAGGGAATGACCTTCACGCGGTGCCGAAATGATCCGAAGGTGAGTAGAAGCGGAAGATGCGTTGGGATTTTCCACTGTTTGATCAGCATGTCTCCGAGCACGAGAAAGTCGTCTTCAAGAATGCCCGGACTCATGATTTGTACCGTAATTTTTTTGGAGGGCATGAATGCGGATCTCCTTCCAAGCTAAGCTAGAGTCTTGGATGCAAGTAAAGATCATCTGCGTAAAATGCATGTAATGCATCATATGAGGACATAGAATCCTTGGTGATTAACCTATGCCCGTTTTCGGCGGCTTCCGGGCGAAGGAATAAAGCGATTTACTCCTTGCCAGGCGCGGGCCGAAGACGGATATCGCGGAAGATAGT
>NZ_JALXVO010000044.1:0-35577 GCF_025151705.1 Paenibacillus sp. p3-SID1389
CCTGCCTGGGGCGGCTTGCCGGCCGCGGGCAGCACCGGCGCGCTGAGCTGCGCCGCTGTCCAGGCATCGCGCCGCTCCTTCGCCTGCATCGCGGCGCGCATCTGCTCGCGCAGCTCGCGGCCCACCTGCTCGATGTCATGCTCGCTGGTGGTAGCCGATGGCTTGCGGATGAAATCGAAGGCGCCAAGCTCCAGCGCCATGATCGTCTCCCGCATGCCTTGTTCATTGATGCCCGACAGCATAATTACCGGCAACGGATGTTCCTTCATGATGACCTTGAGCGCGTCCAGACCGTTCATTTCCGGCATTTCCACGTCCATCGTCACCAAATCCGGTTGAACTCGCGCGATTTGCTCAATCGCTTCGCGTCCGTTCTTGGCCGTTGCCGAGACCTGAAAAGCCTTGTCCTGTTCGATCAGGTCCGAGATGATCTTACGCATAAACGCCGAATCGTCTACCACCATCACTCGATAAGACATCAACGTTCCACTCCTGTTCCTTTACGAAGAATCATTTTGCCAGTTTTAACCATTTCTGCATAAATCCCTTGATTCCCGATAAAGTATCCTTCGGCTTGGTTTGCGGAACATTCAGATAAGCCAAAGCCAATCGCTGAATATCGCGCGTTGCCGAGCAACCGGGGAAAGCGATGGAGAAAGGAACCTGCTTCTTGACCGCCTGCATCACATGCGGATCGTCGTTGAGATAGCCGAGCACAGGGATTTCCATATCGAGGAAACGGCTGGCGACCAACGAAATTTTATCGGCGACCTGCTTCGCCTCAAGCTCCCCGGAGACCCGGTTAACGACTAACCGGAATGGCAACTCTTGATCCATTCCATGAACAACCTTGATCAAGGCATAAGCATCTGTGATCGAGGTTGGCTCCGGCGTCGTGACGACCAGGCACTCATCGGCAGCGGTGATGAACTTGAGCGTTTCCTTCGATAAACCGGCACCTGTATCAAAAAGGATAAAATCCATCTCCTCGGAAATCATCTCGATCTGCGAGGTGAAGTAATTCAGATCCCCTTCGGACAGGGTGAACAGTTCGGTGAGCCCGGAGCCGCCCGCAATAAAAGGTAACGCGTGCGTGCCCAGCTCCACGATCTCCGTAATGTTCTTTTCTCCCTTCAGCAAGTGATACAAGTTATATCTCGGCCTGATGCCCATTAACACGTCGATATTTGCCATACCGATATCCGCATCAAAGATCAGTACTTTACGTCCAAGCGACTTTAGCGCTAAGGCAAAATTCAGCGTAAAGTTGGATTTGCCTACGCCGCCCTTGCCGCTGCTGATCGTCAAGATCCGGGCAGAACCCTTGCGGGCCGTAGACCCAGCTGCCTCTCGATGCGAAGATACCAATTGTCTGAGTGCTTGGGCCTGGTCATTCATGGCTTCCGCTCTCCCAGCAGCATATCAACCATTAACTCGGCGTCCGCCTGCAGCAGGTCATCTGGTACATTTTGACCGTTGGTCAGGAAAGACACCTTGAACGGGTACTCGTTTAACAGATTAAAGATCGCGCCGGTCGTTTCCGTTTCATCCAGCTTCGTAAAAATTAACTTATCCAAGTTATATTTGCTAAAGTGCTTGGTGATCCGTTTCATGTCCTGCGCTTTGGAAGTCAAGCTAAGGACCAAATACGTCTCGCTGACATCCGAAGGGGCAAGCAGGCTGTGCAGCTCCGCCACAAACAGCTCATTCAGATAGTTCCTTCCGGCCGTGTCCATCAGGATCAAGTCACAGTGCTCTAAGCGTTGCATGGCCCGTTGTACATCGCCGGGAGACTGAACCACCTCCAGCGGTACATTTAAGATGGTTGCGTAGGTCCGCAGCTGTTCAATTGCCGAAATCCGATAGGTGTCCGCCGTGATGAACCCTACCTTCTTGTGCAAGCGGAAAATTTGGTCCGCCGCTAGCTTGGCAATGGTCGTCGTCTTCCCGACCCCCGTCGGCCCGGCGATATATACGATCCTTGTCTGATCGCCAATCCCCGCATCGATCCGGTGATCCAGGAAGCTGTTGACGATGGTCCGAAGCCTAGCTTGCATGTCGTCATCGCTTAAAGTCTTGCCGGAGCTTAACCAAGCCTCGTAAACCTCTTCTACCCAACGATCTGCAAGCTCCGGGCCCACCTCTTGGCTCATCAACTGCTGTTGGATAGAATGCAAACCCGGCGGCATTTCGCGGCCATTGGTTTGCTTCTTCGCCAGCTCGCTGAGCCACATCTTCATTTGCCGAATTTCTTCGAGCAAGCGCTCTTCTTTGGCGGAGTTTACGCTCCTAGCCCCGGTCGGGGCCAGGAACTGTTCGGGGTCGGCCGCACGTGCGATCGCCGCCTCCAATCGAGCTGAAGCCGCGCTGGAAGCGGGTTCAATGGAGGTTTGGCGCAGCTGCGGCTCCGTGACCGGCGGCTGAGGCGCTGGCGGCATGACCGGGGTGATAATCGGCTCCTCCCGTTCCTGAACGCCAATGGCCGTGAGAACGGGGGACGCAGACCCAGCCTGCGGCGAGGCAGCAGGCTGGGCTAACTGCGACGTTTTGCGGTATGCCTCCGGCACGGCTTGGCGTGCAACAGGAGCCGGAACCGACGGCTGTGCCGGCAGAAGCGGTTTGGCTTTAGGTGCCGGTGCCGCCTTCTCCTCCGTCGCAGCAATCACTTCAATCTTCTTTTTCTGGAACATGCCGAGGAAACCGCCGAGCTTTACTTCCTTCGTACTCAAGATAACCGCATCCGAACCCAGCTCATTGCGAATTTTCAACATGGCGTCAGGCATCGTGTCGACGATATATCGTTTTACTCTCATAAATTCACCACCCCGACACTTTGAATTTCAACATTGGGTTCCAACTCGCTGTAAGATAACACCGGAATATCCTGCATGCTGCGCTCAATGATTTGCCGCAAATACATCCGGATCGTTGGCGAGGTGAGCAGGATCGGTTGATGGCCCGTTTGGACCAAGCGGTTGATTTGCTCCGTCAGCTTCTGGAAGACCGTCTGCGTTGAAGCTGGATCCAGTGCCAGATAGCTGCCTTGTTCGGTCTGCTGCACACTCTCGGCGATTTTCTTCTCCAGGTTAGGTCCCACAGTGATTACGCGCATCGTTTCACCTGGTTGGGTATATTGCTGCGTAATTTGTCGGGATAACGCTTGTCTGACGTATTCGGTGAGCACATCCGGATCCTTGGTATAGGTTCCGTAATCCGCCAGCGTCTCGAAAATGGTCACCATATCTCGAATCGAGATTTTCTCTTTAAGCAATTTGGCCAGCACCTTCTGGACGTCACCAATCGACAACACAGACGGAATTAATTCGTCGACAAGAACCGCGTAATTCTCCTTGAGGTTGTCGACCAGGGCTTTCGTCTCTTGACGGCCCAGCAGCTCATGCGCATGCTTCTTAATCAGCTCCGTCAAATGCGTTGCCACGACAGACGGCGGATCAACTACGGTATAGCCCGCCAGTTCCGCCCGATCCTTGGTCGCTTCATCGATCCAAAGGGCCGGTAAACCAAACGCAGGTTCGCGGGTCTCGATACCTGTAATCGTGTCGTCATCCATCCCTGGACTCATGGCTAAATAGTGATTAAGTAATAATTCACCACCGCCTACGACATTTCCTTTTATTTTGATGACATATTCATTCGGTTTTAGTTGAATATTGTCGCGAATGCGAATGACGGGAACAACCAGTCCAAGTTCAAGCGCACATTGACGCCGGATCATGATGATCCGGTCCAGCAAATCCCCGCCTTGCCCCGTATCGGCAAGAGGAATCAGCCCGTAACCGAATTCGAATTCGATCGGATCCACCTGAAGCAGGTTGATGACGCTCTCGGGGCTGCGAACTTCTTCGATTTGCTGCTCCTCCTCCTGTTGCTCCTGCTCGATTTGCCGCCGGTCCATATTTTTCTGCATCTTAATCGCGGCAAAGACCATTAATCCGGCGAACGGATAAGTTGTCCAAATACCGATCGGCGTAAAGGTGCCAAGTAGGGCGATCGTCCCAGCTACTACGAATAACAGCTTCGGATAGGTGAACAGCTGCCCCGTAATATCGTCTGCCAGATTGCCTTCCGAGGAGGCGCGGGTTACGATCAGGCCGGCTGCGGTAGAAATCAGCAATGCCGGAATCTGACTGACCAAGCCGTCCCCGATCGTCAGCAGCGAATAAGTCGAAAGGGCATCGTTAAAGCTCATGCCATGGATCGTCATCCCGATAATAAAGCCCCCGATCAGGTTGATCAGGAGGATAATGATACTCGCGATGGCATCCCCTTTTACAAATTTACTCGCACCATCCATGGCGCCGTAGAAATCGGCTTCCCGTTCAATCTTATTACGGCGCTCACGGGCTTGCTGCTCATTAATGAGGCCGGCATTGAGGTCGGCATCGATACTCATCTGTTTCCCTGGCATCGCGTCGAGGGTAAACCGTGCAGCAACCTCAGCTACACGTTCCGAGCCTTTGGTAATGACGATAAACTGAACGACCACGAGAATCAGGAAGACGACAAAACCGACAACGGGCTCTCCATGTGAAACCCATGATCCGAATGTAGCCACCACGTGGCCGGCTTTGGCCTGTCCCAGAATCAGCTTGGTCGTCGATACATTTAACGCCAAACGAAATAAGGTCGTCACGAGCAGCATGGCTGGAAAGATGGAGAACTGCAAGGCCTCCTTGGTGTTCATCGCAACGAGCAAAATGATCAGTGCGAGGGAAATATTGATGATCAACAAAATATCCAGCAGCCAAGTCGGGATCGGAACGATCATCAGTAAGACGATGCCAATTATACCAACAAGAATAAATAAATCTTTAAATTTCTTCACGTAAGTTCCCCTCCGATCCCATTATGATTTGGGTCTGCCTTTGATTCGGTATACGTAAGCCAGCACTTCAGCAACAGCTTGGAACAAATCCGCAGGGATCGTCTCCCCGATTTCGGTTCGTTGAAATAACGCCCGTGCCAGCGGCTTGTTTTCCATCGTAATTACGCCATGTTCTTTGGCGATTTCCTTAATGCGAAGCGCCACATAATCCTGCCCTTTGGCAATGACTTGCGGGGCATCCATTTTGGATCCGTCGTACTTCAGAGCGACCGCAAAGTGAGTCGGGTTGGTGATAATTACATCAGCTTTCGGCACTTCCTGCATCATCCGCTGCAGAGCCATCCGCCGCTGCCGTTCCCGAATTTTCCCCTTGATGAGCGGATCGCCTTCCATTTTCTTATATTCATCTTTGATATCCTGCTTGGACATCTTCAGATTCTTCTCATGTTCATATCGCTGATACATATAATCCAGTACCGCGAGTACGATTAGAGCGGCTGCAATTTTTAACCCTAAATTCATCGTTAACTGGGCGGTAAAATGAAACGTATCATCCACCGATACATGCCCTAATGCGGATAAGCTCCCGCGGTACCCCCAAATCGTGGAGTAGACGAGATACCCGATGATCAACAGCTTAAAAAGCGTTTTGATAAATTGAACCAACGACCGCATGGAAAAGATGTTTTTAAACCCTTTGATCGGATCCAGCTTACTGAACTTGATTTTGAGCGGTTCTCCGATCAACATGAAACCGATCTGGGCATAGTCGGCAACAACAGCCACGACGATGACAATCAGGAAGATTGGAGCCAGCAGCAACAACACCTGCACTGCGTACTCCCCCATCATCGCCATCACGTTCGTTTTCGTTACCTCCATGGACAGCCGATGATAAAACACGTCAACAAACAAGCCAATCAACCGGTCCTTGAAATAACCAGCAAATGCAGTCAAGCATAGGAATCCGGCCATTAATAACAAGGCGCCGGTCAGTTCCTGGCTCTTGGCCACCTGACCTTTTTTTCGGGCCTCCTGACGTTTCTTCGGAGTCGCTTTTTCCGTCTTTTCGCCAGCGAACAGCTGCAGATCAAGCGAATACCGATATGACATAGCGATCCTCCATCCTACTGCGGCCTTTGTCCTATCGTTCCGAGCAGATCATGAAGCGCTCGGAACAGCACCTCGAACAAAGCTTGAAACGCAACGATAAAGCCCGGCACAAGCACCAACAGCACAAATAACCCCACGATGATTTTGACCGGAATCCCGATAACAAAAATGTTGAATTGCGGTGCAGTTCGAGCCAAGAATCCAAGCGCTACGTCGGTGACAAACAGAGCTACCACCAGCGGAGCTGACATTTGAAATGCCAGCATAAACGCCTGGCTGAAGGTTTGAACTAAAAATTCGGACAAGTTCCCGTTATAAATTTGTTGGAACACTTGATTGGATAAAGGGACCCAGTTGTAGCTCCGAATAACCGCATCCAGTAAGTAGTGATGGCCGTTCATGCTGAGGAAGACCAATGTGGCGATGATATACTTGAGATTCCCCAAAACGGGCGCCGATGCACCGGTCATAGGGTCGATCACGTTCGCGATCCCAAAACCAATTTGAATATCGATAAATGAGCCCGCCATTTGGATAACGGAGAAGATCAGATTTGCCACGTACCCCATCAACAGACCTACCAGCACTTCACGAATAATCACCAATATGTATCCCAAGTCGTTTGGTATCGACTGATTCGGACCAATGGTCAACAGAATGACAACCGCGATGATGCCGGAAAAACCAACCTTAAACGTATTCGGCACCGATCGGGATGAAAATATGGGCGAAACTACAAAAAAGGCTGTCATTCGACAAAAAATAAGCATAAAAATAGAAATTCCGTGCAGTATCGTATCCATATCTTCGGCAACCTAACCGATATAACTAGATAGGTTATTTAGAATTCCGTAGGTGAAGTCAACCAGCGTCGTCAAAATCCAAGGGCCAAACAACAGCAACGCTAGTAAAACAGCAACAATTTTGGGAACGAAGGCAAGCGTCTGCTCCTGAATTTGCGTTGTCGCTTGAAAGATACTTACCAAGAGCCCCACCACGAGAGCGATCACCAGCATCGGTGCGCTGACCTTCAACACGGTATACACGGCTTGTCCGGCCAAACCGATAATAAATTCCGAACTCATACACCGTTTTCTCCTTCCCTGAACCTGAACCTATCCTCTATGTGTTAAAGCTGACTAACAGTGATTTGACGATCAGATACCAACCATCTACCAGCACGAATAGCAAGATCTTGAACGGCAGTGAGATCATGACCGGCGGCAGCATCATCATCCCCATGGCCATCAGCACGCTGGAGACAACGATATCTATAATCAAAAAAGGAATAAATATCATAAAGCCCATTTGAAATGCCGTCTTGAGTTCACTGATCGCAAAAGCAGGCACCATCACCGAAAGCGGGATGTCCTCATAGCTCTTCGGCTTTTCCATTTTGGTATAACCCATGAACAGCTGAAGATCTTTGGTTCTCGTATGCGAGTACATGAATTTCTTCATGGGAACCGCCGCCTTGTCCAACGCTTCAGTCTGGGTGATTTCTCCCTTGATATAAGGCTGTACTGCCACCTCATTAATTGTGGAGAGCGTTGGGCTCATGATGAATAACGTTAAGAACAAAGCTAAGCCAATCAATACCTGGTTTGGCGGCATTTGTTGCGTCCCTAACGAACTGCGGACAAACCCCAGCACCACGACAATACGGGTAAAGCTGGTCATCAGCACCAATATTGCCGGCGCGATACTGAGTACCGTAATCATTAAGAGAATCGACAACGAAGTGGTACCTGATGCCCCGCCCGAATCCGAATTACCGATTTGAATGCCAATGCTCGGAATCGGGTCAACGGGTTCGGCCGATGCTACGGAGACTGCGAGTATGCTCCATATCGTCAGCAACAAGCCGACAATTAACAATTTTCTCTTCATGACTCCCTCGACCGATCTGTAGATTGTTCTTCCGGATCCTGCAAGAGTTCTTCCATTTGCCGTTTCCGGTCCGGCATCTTCCGCAGCTGCGATTGAAACACCTCGTGGAAAGCGACACTGTCCAGTTCTTCTTCCTCCCGAGGCGGTTCCTTCCGAAACCGGGAGATCAAGCCGGACAAAGTCGACGACAATCCGGCAAGTTCCGCTCCTTCATTTTCGAAGGCTTGTACCAGCGAGGCTACCTCGTCCGGGTTGGATATTTTGTCTACTAACGAAATGTCCTCACCGACACCCACAAGATAGATGCTCCCCCCGAGTTCGATCACTTGCAGGGATTTGTTTGGTCCGAGGCCAACGGCTCCCAAAGTGCGAATGGCATGGCTCTGGGACAAATACCGGTTCCTTTTACCTAGAAAACGGACCAGTAATATAATTAAAGCGATTATGAGGCCAAGAACTACAATGACGGTAAACAGGTTCCCCCAAAGGTTTACGTCCGGGAGAGTATCTTGCGAGTTATTCATCGCTCAGTTTACACCCCAAGCGTTTTGTTGATCGCTTCGATAACCCGATCAGATTGGAATGGCTTCACGATGAAGTCCTTCGCACCCGCTTGAATGGCATCGATAACCATCGCTTGCTGCCCCATCGCAGAGCACATGATCACTTTCGCATTAGGATCCAGCTTCTTGATTTCTTTCAACGCTGCAATCCCGTCCATTTCCGGCATCGTAATATCCATCGTGATCAAATCCGGATGCAGCTCTTTAAATTTCTCAATCGCTTGCGCACCATCCTGTGCTTCCCCTACGACTTCAAACCCGTTTTTCGTCAAAATGTCCCGGATCATCATTCTCATAAATGCTGCGTCGTCTACGATAAGAATTCGGTTAGCCATTGATCTAAAATCCTCCCTAAACTTCTACTATTGTAATTTTTGAATGCGGTCCCACTGGCTTACGATATCCGTGACGCGTACGCCGAAGTTCTCATCGATGACGACAACCTCGCCCTTAGCAATCAGTTTGTTGTTCACCAGAATATCCACCGGTTCACCAGCAAGCTTGTCCAGTTCGATGATAGAACCTTGAGACAATTCCAGGATATCTTTAATTTGCCGTTGGGTCCTACCTAATTCTACGGTGACTTTAAGGGGTATGTCCATCAGTAAGTTTAAATTATTTTCGTCAACCTGGTTAAAAGCTGGGTTCCCCAAATTTGCAAACTGTACAGGTTGTACATTCAAATTACGCCCAGGTGCCTGTCCATAATGATGCGGTTCGCCGTACGGCTGTCCTTGAGGCGGATACCCGTATGGAGCTTGCTGCCCGTAACCATAACCCTCTTGCATCGGCGGCTGCTGCATCGGTTGGGAAGGCGCAGAAGGCTGCTGATACGTTGGGGCTTGATGCGCAGGCGATGGTGCAGGCGTTGGCGTTGGCGCAGGCGGTGCGGCCGCCGCCGCGCTTTCCTTCGCGCCGGCATTCGTTTCTGCCGTCGATCCGCTGATCAGGCTGTCCACCATCTCTTTCGCGAATTTAACGGTGAGCAGCTGCATGATGGTCGAATCGATCAAATCCCCGATGGTCAAACGGAATGAGATCTTGATAAGCGGATCAGATTCCGGCAAGCTGCTCAAGCCATTCCCGTTGGACATGTTCAGGATATCGACACCGGGCGGCGAGATATTAACGAACCGATTGAAGATCGTGGACATCGATGTCGCCGATGACCCCATCATTTGGTTCATCGCTTCTTGCACGGCACTAATATGAATCTCGTTTAACTCTTCCTCTGCTGGATCCCCTTCCCCGCCCAGCATCAGATCCGCAATCACTTGGGCATCTCTCGTCTTGATAACCAAAGAGTTCATGCCTTCAAAGCCATCCACGTACTGGACGTGAATCGCGACATGCGGCTTCGGAAACTCGGCTTCAAACTGGGAACGAGTGATGACGGAAACCTTCGGCGTCGTGATATCCACTTTTTTGTTTAACAGCGTGGAGAGCGCCGTAGCTGCACTACCAAACGTAATGTTCCCGATTTCACCCAAGGCGTCCTGCTCTAGCGGAGTCAGTACGTCGTTTACCGACAGCTCTTGGGTCGTCTCCTGATTGGCTTGTTTTAATAATGCGTCTATCTCTTCCTGAGACAAGTAATCATTGCTCGTCAAGTTCCTCAGCTCCTTCGCTGACAATTTCATCGATTTGGACCGCAAGCCGGTCCTTCACCGTACCGGGGCTGCCGATATATTTCAATCGATCGCCAACCCGGATTTGCAGTCCTTCCTGAACGGGTTTATTTAATGAGATAACGTCACCGACGGACAAGCTCAGGAATTCACGGACCGTAATCTGCGATTCGCCCAGCTCCGCGATGATCGGCAACTTGGCTTTGTTCACCCGGTTTCGCAACGCCTCGACTTCTTCGGGAACACGCGATTTCTTCTGAGAGACAAACCAATGGTGAACCGAAAGCTTCGGCATGATCGGTTCGATAACCACATGTGGTATACAAAGGTTGATCATCCCGGAGGTATCCCCGATTTTCGTGCTTAGCGAGATCAGTGCAATCGTCTCGTTCGGCGATACGATTTGCATAAATTGAGGATTTGTTTCCAGCGCCTCCATCCGCGGATTGATATCCACGACGGTTTTCCAAGCTTCTTGCAAGCTTTCAAAGGCCCGGCTAAAAATCCGTTCCATAATAATTGTCTCGATCTCCGTTAGCGTTCCGACTTTCGAAGGTGCCGTTCCCAGACCGCCTAACAGCCGGTCCAGCATGGCAAAAGCGACGTTGGGATGCACCTCCAGCACCATTCTTCCTTCCAGCGGCTCCGCTTCAAAAATGTTCAAAATCGTCATTTTCGGAATGGAGCGGATAAACTCGTCATAAGGAAGCTGCTCGACCTGAACGACGTTAATTTGCACGAACGTGCGTAGTTGAGCCGAAAAATAGGTAGTGAGATAACGGGCAAAGTTCTCGTGAATTCGAGTCAAGCTTCGAATATGATCTTTGGAAAATCTAACCGCTCTTTTGAAATCATAGGAACGAATCTTCTTCTGCGTCTCTTCCTTTTTCAGTTCCTCGGCGTCCATTTCACCCGATGATAACGCAGCAAGCAACGCATCGATTTCGTTCTGCGACAACACATCAACCAACCATCTCACCCCCTTAGAAAAATCCCTATTCGTTCGATATTCGTTAGATCGTCGACATGATGAAGTCAGTAATATCGATCTGAATCAATTTCCCTTCCGGCAGCGATTTGTTGATCAGGTTGAGCAATTTGGAACTCAGATTGTCTTTTCCCAATGCACCCGTCAATTCCTCCGGCTTGGTATCCGCCAACGTTTTGATAATAATCGGCTTGATTTTGTAATCCTTGATTTTGTCGAAGGTTTCCTTAGATGCTGCGCTATCCAATTGGAACGCAAAATCGATGACCACCACATAATCCGGATCGGATAAATTCGTCTTGATGTCGTCGATCGTAGATGTCACCTGGACGAGTTCGTCGGCCGACAATTTCTTCGGTGCAGCTACGCTGTCAACAGCAGCATTCACTTCGGTACCTGGTTCAGGTTTGTTCATTTGATTCACCAGTAGGAAGGCGGCCAATACGATTAATGTGATGGCAAGCAAAATCGTAATTAACCATGGCAGCATTCTTTTCATGACCATTCCTCCGTTTGTTGCACTTTAATAGTTGCTGCGTGGATGCCGATCTCCCGATAATAGTCTCGTATCATCTGGATCACATCGGCCGCCTTCTCCAGCACGATAATCCGCTTCCCTGTGACCAGGGTGACGTATGTATCCGGTGTTTCTTCCACAGTCTCGATCATGATGGCATTCAGCCACATCTGAGAACCGTTTAGGCGTGTTACTGAAATCATGATTTCCCTCCTAAGCGATCAAGGAAGCGGGGATATCCGCCGGGGAACGGCGGTTTCCCCTTCCCCGGCTACCCCTTCGCTTAACGTTTCAGATTAACAACTTCCTGAAGCACTTCATCGGAGGTCGTGATGATCCGCGAATTCGCTTGGAACCCCCGCTGCGCTACGATCATTTCGGTAAACTCGCCCGTCAGATCGACGTTGGACATTTCCAATTGGCCGACGATCAGAGCACCCGTCCCCTCTTCTGCGTTATTCGGGTTCGTATACGTCAATTCTCCGTCTGCGATGGCATTCAGAGTGACCCGATAAAGGTTACCGCCAATCTTCTCCAGCCCCTCTGGGTTGGTGACCCGAGCTACCCCGATAACCTCACCAGGGTCCGTTCCGCCGTCGGCATTTTTCAGCATCATCGTTCCATCGGAAGCGATCGTGAAGGCAGTGACCGCGTCAAAGTCGATCGGTTCAATGACATCCCCGTCGCTGTTGCACACGAGCAAACCGTCCGAAGTAACCAGTTGGCCCGCAGCATCCAGATGAAAGTCTCCCGCACGGGTCAGGAAAGGAACCTCTTGATCCGGAGTCAGCTTCACAAGGAAAAATCCGTCCCCGTCGATCCGCAGATCGAGCGGATTGTTGGTTGTCATTGCACTGCCGCCGGTATGTAATGTATCGATGGAGCCAACGGAAACCCCAAGTCCGATTTGCTTGGCGTTCACGCCGCCAGATTCACCTTCAACAGGAGCCGTAACCCCGGAGACCGTCTGGCTCATGATATCCTTAAACATAACGCGGCTGGATTTAAAGCCTACCGTATTGACGTTTGCAATATTATTGCCGATGACGTCCAGCTTGGTTTGGAAACCACGCATTCCGGATACGCCAGAATACATTGATCTTAACATTTGCTCTCATCCCTTCCAGTGATTAAATTGCGTGCTTCGGCCGCTTCAGTCGATCCGCAGCCGATTGGCTCCCGTAACCGGTCCAGCCAATTTAAGAAATGATGACGGCGCTGTCGATTTGAGTAAATACGTTATCCTTCATGCTGCTTCCGTCCATCGCGGTCACGACGGTCCGATTGTGGACGTTCACGATCAGGGCCATATCTTTCAACAAAATGAGGGAATCCTTCGCTCCTTTAGCAGCGGCGCTGTCAATCGCCGATTCAATCTTGTTTAACTGCTCCGGCTTCAGCTCGATTCCGCGCTGCTCCAACCGTTTCACCGCATGATTGCTGAAATGGACCAGTCGATCCTCTAGCATCTCCTTAAAGTTAGACCCTACAGCGTTCTGCGGCGTGCTTTTAGTTGCCGTTAGTGCATTAGGCCCGATTCTGCCCGCATACAGCTGGCCTACTCGGATCGGCTCGTTCATGACGGATCCGCTCCTTGGCTGGCGCCGTCAGACGCTTCAGCAGGTACGCCTACTTGCTCAATATCGGAGATTTTAATTTCCTTATCCCCTACCTTCACGTAGTGGACACCGCTGCGAACGATGATGGAATCCACGATGCCGCTTTCTCTCTCAACAATGACCTCAGCTTGGCCTGTGGCAACGTCATAATTACCTGTTTTGGTCTGACTCACCCAAGTCACTTGTTTTCCGATCAGTCCGGAATCATTGCCCAAGGACTCCCCTAAAGCGGAAATCTGCTCAGAGATGTTGGTCAGCTGCTCAACGGACGTAAACTGGGCCATTTGTGCAACCATCTGCGTATTGTCCATCGGGGATAAAGGATCCTGATTTTGCATCTGGGCGATCATGAGTTTAAGGAAAGCATCTTTGCCCAGCTCATTGCTTTTCGTGCTGGCCTTTTGAACGTTACTCTGTGAATAATTCGGCCACGACACCGAAGAAAAATACGTATCAGCCACGGAGGTACCTCCTTTCTGCGAATTAAGGCGAATTAAGCCCGGGCGACAAAGGAACTGCCGTAGCTTTGCTCTTTGGCTCTGACTTCAGCAACCCATTCGTTCCATTCTTCGTTCAAGTCATGGATGGCCAGCGTTTCGTCCTCTGTTATTGGACGACGTTTTTCGCTTTGTTGTTGTCCTGTGCCTCCGCCGGATTGCCGGCCATCATGGTACATATGGGAGGACAATGACGTATTTTGCGTGACCTCCAGTTTGTTAACCTGAAGACCTTGAGACTGCAACGCCGATCTGAGCTGTGCCATTTGTTGTTCCAGCGATTCTTTGGCAAAAGCATGTTCCGTCATAAATTGGGCAGTTAACTGTCCGTTTTGCATCGTAATGCGTACGTCAACCTGTCCCAAATGCTCCGGATAAAGCGAAATTCTCGCCTCGGACACGCCTTTCAGATTCACGATCTCCAGCTTATTCACCAGGAAACCGCTCATTTCTTTCGCGAAATTTTCTACTGGAACCGGTTTGGCAACATGCTTCACGGACTTGATTCCGCTGTCCCGGAGTGCCAGTTGTCCTGCGGTCACGATCTGACCGGTTTGAACGGGATCCTCATGAACGTTAGTCTCCGCGGTTACCCCGTCAACTGTCGAATCGGCTTCGAATGCCGAATCATTAACGCGGAATGCCGCCGTGTTGTTGCTAGGCTGCGAGCTCGATTGTACAGCACGGGTATCTCCACGGTTTAGCATGTCACCGTTTTGACCTGAGCGGCCCTGTTGGTTAGCTGCTGCACCTGGGTCTGTCGTATAGGTACGAGGTTGCAATCCTGTGGTTTCCGTCCCTTTTCCGCCATTAAGCTTCGTCTCCGCCGAATCCGAGATCGCATCCAGCACTTGTTGCAGGGAATCCAGCATAGCACCGGCTTGTCCCTGTGCACTTGCGGTCAGCTTAGCGGCACCACCGTTCGACTCCGCAGCTGCTAACAGTTGGACCAGTGTGTCCTGAACCGCAAACCGCATCGTCTCCGGTTGCTGGGCCAGCACAGGTAGAGCGTTGTCTCCCTCCGCCCCTAAACCCGCATTTTCAGACACACCTGTCTGTTGCAATAGGGTTTGGACACTTTGCAGCCAGCCTTGCAATACCGTAAGCAACGCAGGATCCGCTTGAAGCGCGTCGTCCAATTTCGGCAATTGCTTCAACAACCCTTCGATTGTAGCAACAAGCGTATTGTCCGTTGCTTCGGATGGCGCAGCCTCCGTACTGTTCTGCAATCCGGTTAGCGAGAGCATCTGAGCAGAGGCTTGTCCTTCCTGCGGCTGGGCATTGCCGAGCAGCATGGCGAGGAGCTTCTGATCAAAAGACAAAGCAGCAGTTTGCCCCGCTTCCGCCTTGCCGGCAGATCCGTACCACAACGAGTTCACCGTCCCGGCTTTGCTTACATTCACTTGCGACATGGATGAATTCATCTTGTTTCTCACCTCCTTTCAAAGCTAAATTCCTTCCTTTATTACTTACTTACCAGCTGATTCAGGATCTTCACCGATGTCTTCTCGTCGGACTTCGCCATTTCCGTCAAAATCTTGGACCGCGCAGTTCCGTTTACCGATTTTAGGATCTTCAGCCCTTTCTCAGGACTTAGCTTGTATGTTTGAAGCACTAGCTTGGCAGCATCCGCTGCGGCCATCGAGGAGAAGGTCTGACCCAGCTCGGTATCGCTCAGCCCCGTTCCACTCGCGGTGGCTGCTGTATCCGCTGCTGCCTCCATTTTGAGTCTCGATTGCAGCGCGGCGATCGCCAAGTCCTCGGATGTCTTCACATCCTTCAGCTTAATCGAAATATCCGCGGCCTTTTGCGGATCCATCTTCTCCAAAATGGCCACTTTACTCTCATTACTCATTACGCTTAACATTTGCAGCGACTCTTCCGTCGTCAACTTATTGAAAATCGCTGCCGCTTTACTAGGACTCATTTCCGCATACAGATTGGCCAGCTTCTTGACTTCCTTCTGATAAGCTTCCAATTCTGCCGCTTGCCGCTGCTCGCTCTCTTTCTGCTGAACGGAAGCCAGCTGATCCTGCAGTTCCTTCACCTTCTCCTGCTGCTCGGCTGCTTGCTGGTTGGCGGTTTGCAGCTCTGCCTGCTGTTTGGCTAACTGCTCCTTTAGCTCCTTCACAGTAGCTTCGGTGCTCTCCCGCTGCTTCTGCTCTTCCTTCGCAGCTTCCTTTAATTCACTCTCAGGAGTGATCGGGTCCGGTACCAGGTTCTTCACCACAGGAATCCGGTTCCCCCAATCGATCAAGGTGTTGCGAAAGTCGATATTAAATAAGGTTAATAACACCCCTAGCAGAACAACCGTAAAAAGAATAGGAGTCATAAAGAACAGAAAACGCGAAAATCCGCCCCCTGTCTCTTCATCCAATTCTTCGTCCACCACCGTCTTTGCCATCTCTATCCCTCCTTCGAACAACCGTATGGGCGCCCGCTACTTTATCGGGCTCTCATGGCGAACCGGACCGTAGCCATTTCATCCAGTTCGTTTTGTTCCCGAAGAAGCATTTCGTGCCGAAATTTATCCATGGCCTTCTCTTTCGCTTTAAGCCATACCTTTTCGTCCAGCATTTTCCCCTTCAAAATCGTCTTTTTGTGTTCGACGTTGACCTCCGCTGCGCGAATATCCGCCAGCTTCCGTTCGATCGCCTGATCAAGAAAATCCATGTATCGTTGAAGTTCCTGCAGTTTGATCATGGAGGCGGTACTCTCCGCTTCGGCGGCGATCACCGCTGCGGTATTGGCTTTCTCCTCCAACAACTGCTCCAACGAGCGTTGTTCTGACTGCAGCTGGCCAATAGCTGCGGATAACATCCATTCGGCCTGCGTTTTTTCGTTGGATTTTAAATCAACTACTTTCTGATACACGTAACGGAACTTCATTCTCTACGTTTCATCTCCTTGCGAATTCGGAAATTAGCCGTTCCTGGACTTCGGCGAGCGTGACCTTCTCATTAACCTTCTGCTTCGTAAAGTTCCATATCTGCTGAATGGCCCCAATTGCTTCATCAATGTCCGGGTTCGATCCGGGTTGATAAGCGCCGATATTAATTAAATCCTCGGAATCCTTATAAACAGCCATCAACCGTTTCAGATTTTCGGCCGCCTCATTTTGCTCATCCGACACAATATCCTTCATGACCCGGCTAATGCTGGCTAGGATATCAATCGCGGGGAAGTGACCTTTGTTCGCGATCCCGCGGTTCAAAACGATATGCCCGTCCAATATCCCGCGTACGGCGTCCGCAATCGGTTCATTCATATCGTCACCGTCAACGAGCACGGTATAGAAGGCGGTAATCGAACCGGTTGGTCCCGTTCCTGCCCGCTCCATCAGCTTCGGCAAGGCGGCAAACACGGAAGGGGTGTAACCGCGCATGGCAGGAGGCTCACCTACGGCTAACCCTACCTCACGCAGCGCCATCGCGTAACGGGTGACGGAATCCATCATCAGCATGACGTTGAGCCCGCGGTCCCGAAAATACTCCGCAATGGTTGTGGCGATCAAAGCCCCTTTCATCCGGATTAAAGCCGGCTGATCGGAGGTTGCAACGACGACAACAGAGCGCTCCAATCCTTCCGGGCCAAGATCCCGCTCAATAAAGTCAAGCACCTCGCGTCCCCGCTCCCCAACGAGCGCAATCACGTTCACATCTGCTGAGGTATTGCGGGCAATCATCCCCATCAAGGTACTCTTCCCGACCCCGGAGCCGGCGAAAATCCCTACCCGTTGGCCTTTGCCAATTGTCAGCAAACCATCGATAGCCCGTACTCCAATGCCAATCGGTTCGGAGACCCGCGGACGATTCAGCGGATTCATCGGCTTATTATAGGTAGAATAGTGGCCCATCCGTGAAGGAAGCAGCGATCCGTCCAGCGGTTGCCCCAAGCCGTCCAGCACCTTACCAAGGAGCTCCGATCCAACCTGTACCGTCAAAGGTTTGCCGGTCCCAACGACATCACAACCAGGTCCGATCGATTGCAGCTCACCGAGCGGCATCAACAATACCTTGTTATCGCGAAATCCGACGACTTCAGCCTGCAAAGGTTGCGCCGCTTTACTCGGATAGATGTAACAGAGATCGCCGATACTGGCATCCGGGCCTTCGGATTCGACCATCAGCCCAATGACTTGCGTCACCTTCCCGTTGATTCGGATCGGATCAAGCTGTCTGAGATGATCAATGTAACGTTCAGCTTTCAAACTCGTCATTCGCTTGCCCCCGCTCCTCCATCTGTAGAGAAACCCGCAACAATTCCTTCTTAATCTCCGTCAATTGTGTATCAATTCTGGCATCCACGCTGCCGAAGGAGGAGCGGATGACACAGCCGCGATCCTTGACGGTCGGGTCGGGCAAAATTTGAAGTTCAGCCTGCGAGTCGATGGCAAGGCTGAGCTCCTCCCTTGCCGCCTGCACGAAGGCAAAATCGCTTGGCGAAACGCACAACGTCAAAATTCCTTGCTCGCGTTTGCGTGCCAAACTCTTCTTGATCAGATCGATGACGTATTCCGGTTTAAGCTCAAGCTGCTTGTCGATGACTTTCTCGGCAATCGCACAGCTTAATTCGACTAGAAACGGCTCGGCTTCCTGAATGATGCGTTCTTTCTCCACATAAGCCTGTTGCAGAACGGAACCAGCTTCATTCATCATCTCTTCGATCTGGGCGCGCATCGTTGCTTCGGCCTGCGCTTTCCCTTCCTCGTAGCCTTGAGTGAAGCCCTCCGCTTTAACGGCTTCGATCATCTGTTCATCCTGCTCACGGCGCTCTTGCCACCAGGCTTCGATTTGCTTCTGTGCTTCGGCCAGCATGCGTTCCGCTTGCTCCGCCGCTTCCCTGACCTGACGTTCGGCGAACTCTTTCGCATCCGCCAACATCTGACGTCTCGTCTCTTCGGCCGCAAGATCTTCAGCGGAAGGACCTTGAACGACCGGATTCTCGGTGTGAGTGGATGACGGGTCCTCGGTTGTCGGATGAACCTTGGCTAAATTCAGCTGCTTCAAGATTTCAACCGGTACGTATTGAGACACCTTGATCAAATTAGACAATGATGTCATCTCCTCCGCCGCGGGCGATTATAATTTCACCTGCTTCTTCCAACCTGCGAATGGTAGCTACGATGCGGGTTTGTGCTTCTTCCACGTCACGCAGCCGCACCGGCCCCATGTATTCCATCTCTTCCTTGAACGTCTCGGACATCCGCTTCGACATGTTGCGGAAGACCGCTTCGCGAACTTCTTCGCTGGCCACTTTGAGGGCAAGCTGCAAGTCGCTGTTCTCGATATCGCGGATAATCCGCTGTATGGAACGGTTGTCGATATTGACGATATCCTCGAAGACGAACATCCGCTTCTTGATTTCTTCGGCCAGCTCGGGATCCTGGATTTCGAGCGAATCGAGAATCGTTCTTTCCGTCCCCCGGTCGACTCCGTTCAAGATTTGGACGATCGATTCAATGCCGCCGGCGCTGGTGTAATCCTGCGTAACCGTAGCAGAGAGCTTCTGCTCCAGCACGCGTTCCACCTGAGCGATGACCTCCGGCGACGTGCTATCCATCATCGCGATTCTCCGCGCTACTTCCGCTTGCTTCTCCTGAGGAAGTGAAGACAAGATGGCTGCCGCCTGTTCAAATTGCAAATAGGATAACACCAAAGCGATTGTCTGCGCGTTTTCGTTCTGGATAAAGTTCAGAATTTGATTTGGATCTGCCTTACGGGCAAAATCGAATGGCCGGACCTGAAGGGTTGCCGTCAAACGGTTGATGATGTCCACCGCTTTGGACTGGCCCAGCGCCTTCTCCAGAATTTCCTTGGCGTAAGTGATGCCCCCCTGGGTGATATACTCCTGCGCCAAGCAGATCTGGTGGAATTCCGCCATAATCATTTCTTTCTCGGCGCTGTCAACTTTACGGACGTTGGCAATTTCCAGCGTGAGCTGCTCGATTTCATCATCCCGCAAATGTTTGAAGATTTGCGCCGACACTTCCGGCCCTAACGTAATTAACAAAATGGCTGCCTTTTGTTTCCCGGTCAAAACCGGACTCGATGTTTTGGACAATACATTCACCTCTATTCATCAGCCAGCCAGGTGCGAAGCAAGTTAACGAATTCGTCAGGCTTCTTCTTGGCCAACGTCTCCAGCTGTTTACGCACTTGGTTCTCATTCGTGACTGTATCCAAATTGATCGATGGAAACTCAGGCGTAAGAGGCAGCGCGATCTCTTCTTCCTCTTCTTGCGCTTGCTTGCGGCGGCGGAACAAGACGATTCCGAGACCGGCCAGCGCCAGCAGAGCTGCACCTCCTACTCCCCATACCAACGGGCTTGATAAACTCAACCCGGCTTTTTGGACAGTATCCGAATGGAATGGCTGAGACAACACTGAAACTTTTCTCTGCAATTCTTCGTCTGTATATGTAGTACCAGAGTCAGCCAAATAGGATCCAACGATATTTTTCAGAATATTTTCGATCGCGGACCGAGTATTTTCATCCAAAGTTTCCTGACCTTCGGGTGGTTCAACGGCCACATTAATGGTTAAATCCTTAATAACATAGGGACTGGCGATAATGTCCTTCGTAATTCGATTAACCTCGTAGTTAATCGTCGACGAACTTTCTTCCGAGGAAGACCCGCCGTTCGTTTCCGACGAAGGATAGTTCACAACATCTTCTTCCCCAGTTCCAGGTACCCCGCTCGTTGGATTCGCCGATCCGGTGTAGCTTTTCTGCACTTTTTGTGCGCTGATCTCGATACCTTTCATGTTTTCGGTATCCACTGGAGTGACCAGATTGTCTTTCTGGCTAACTTGGTCGAAATTCAACTTGGAAGCGACCAGCACTTCAATCTTATCCGGACCGGTCAGTCTGGATAGGAATTGCTTTACGCTTTGGCGCACATCGCTTTCGAACTTCTTCTGCAGCGCCATGTTCTCTTGAACCGCCGAGGTCAGTGAGCCTGTCGTCCCGCCTTGTCCGCTTGGAAGCAAGATCGTATCATCACTCGAGGAGAGCGAGATATTTTCCACCGGCAAGTTAGGGACCGACGTTTTAACCAAGTTAAAATATCCATCGATGGCTTCCTGATTCGGACGATATCCCGGCTTGAACGTGAGGACGATAGATGCTGTCGCTTTCTCCTGTTCATCCGGGCTAGCGAACACGTTTTCTGCCGGCAAGTTAATGAGTACCTTGGCATCGTTAACGCCCTGCATTCTCTTCAGCAGCTGTTCGACCTCGCCGTTGATGGCGTTTTTGTACTTGACGTTAAATTCATTGTCCGTCATCCCGATTAAGGAAGAACTTTCATTGAAGGCTTCCAAACCGATCGAACCGTTCTGTACGATTCCCTGTGAACCGACATCAACCTTAACCCGTGCCGCGTCTTTGCTAGGCACCGAAATGGTCGTACCGTCCGGTCCAAGCTTGTACGAGATTCCGCCGGATTCCAAGTAATTGATAATCCCTGCCGCATCAGTCGAATCGAGACCCGTAAAGGCTACTTCATATTCCGTTTTGGAAAATTGAATCGTCAGCAAGATGATCGCGAGCAGGATAAAAGTCGCCGTCGAGACTAATAACGTTTTTTGTTTTTTGCTAAATTGGTTCCAGTACCCTAAAAATCGATCCCGGTACTGTGTAATTCTCTCATTCACAATGTCACCTCATCCGAGCATGTTTCAATCCTTAAATTTGCGTACGCATAATCTCTTGGTAAGCTTCGATCACTTTATTCCGGACTTGCGTAGTCAACTGCAAACTTAACAAGGCTTGCTCCGAGGCGATCATCATCTCGTCGGCACTTACTTTTCCTAACAGGAACTGGTTGTTCACTTGTTGGGCATTGGCTTCCTGAGCAGCGACTCCTTCCAGTGCATCGTTTAGATAGGAGCTAAATTGCTTTATCGCTTGCGCAGGCGTGAGGTTCTGTTCATTACCGGACGTCTGCATTCCGGTTAGCGGCTTCAAGGAGTCAAAACTCATTCTCTCGATCAACGTGCAACACTCCCAATCACAAATTATGTAAGTCTACTTTTGGTCTATTTCCCGATTTGCAAGGCTTTGGTAAACATCGCCTTACTGGCGTTAAGCGCCGT
This sequence comes from Paenibacillus sp. p3-SID1389, assembly GCF_025151705.1. Taxonomy (NCBI): domain Bacteria; kingdom Bacillati; phylum Bacillota; class Bacilli; order Caryophanales; family Paenibacillaceae; genus Paenibacillus; species Paenibacillus sp. p3-SID1389. The sequence goes on from NZ_JALXVO010000044.1 coordinate 21,761, forward strand.
TACGTTTGCTTCATAAGAGCGAGTTGCCGAAATCATATCTACCATTTCTTTCAAAATATCAACATTAGGCATATAGACATACCCTTCGCTGTCCGCATCAGGATGGGTCGGATTGTAAACCGGTTTAAGCGGTGAGGGGTCCTCTTGAATTTTGGTAATTTTCACCCCTTGACTGCTCACTTCCTTACCCATTACTGAATTCAAGGCACTGTCGAAATCCATTTCCTTGGGTGCCATGACCACCGTTTTGCGCCGGTAAGGAACGGCCTTGCCGTCTACAATCTTAGCCCGGGTTGTTTCAGCATTCGCGATATTGGAGGAAATCACATCCATGCGAAGACGCTGTGCGGTTAAGGCGGAAGAACTAATCCCAAAACTATCACTGATATTCAAGTCCGATTATCTCCCTTCCACGACAGTGCGTTTCATTTTGATTAAATAGTTCAATTGTTCGATGTACGCATTGTATCTCAGCTGATTTTCGGCAAGTTTGGTCATTTCACTGTCGATATCGACATTATTCTGGTTGTTGTTCATTGCCGTACTCTGATCCACACTTACCACCGGCTCGGGAACCTCCGTCGTTGGTCCTATAACGAAATGCCTCACGTCCGTTCTTCTCCCTTGGAGTGCCGGCATATTACCGTTCATTTCCGCTTGCAGCATGCTTTCAAAGGACACGCTGGAGCGCTTAAAGTAAGGGGTGTCTACGTTCGCAATATTGTTAGCGATAACCCCTTGCCGGAGATTTGCGGCCTGGATGGCAGTCTCAAGCCTGTCAAATCCCAGTCCGTTCAACAACTGCACTTTAATTCCCCCCTTAGGCTCATTTGATCTTAATCATTAATGATTCTACAAACAATAAATAAATCCTCTTTTTTTGACAATTTTTTGCTAATTATGTCTTTCTTTTTGTCTTTCTAACGTCCTAACATGAAATTTGTTTAATAATGTCATATATCCTAAGTTTCATGGAGATTCGACATATTTACAATAAGAAAAAAGCCCTATCTTTCGATACTTTATCTCGTTTTTTGGTCAAAAATGAAATTTTTACATAATCATCGCCATTATCCAACAAAATCCAATAAGAAAGACCACCCGCCATTACGGCAAAGTGGCCTAATTTTCGTCAAAATTGTGAAAAACGGATTAGGTCCTTGAAAAACAAGGCCCTAACCCCACGTTCATGAATCTTTCTACAAAATAAATTGACTGAGGTCTCGATCCTGGGCAATATTTCCTAATTTCTCCCGCACGTATTCCGGAGTGATGACCATTTTATCCAGCGTCAGCTCCGGCGCTTCAAAGGACAGATCCTCCAGGAGCTTCTCCAGGATGGTGTGCAGCCGTCTGGCACCGATGTTTTCGGTATTCGCATTCACCATGGCCGCAATACGGGCGATTTCATGGATCGCTGCGTCCGAGAACTCGATTTCCAGATCCTCCGTTCGCAGCAATTCAATATACTGTTTCGTCAAGGCGTTCTCCGGTTCCGTTAAGATCGACACAAAGTCCTCCAGCGTTAAGCTGTCGAGCTCAACCCGGATCGGGAACCGCCCTTGAAGCTCAGGAATTAAGTCAGATGGCTTGGCAATATGGAAAGCTCCTGCCGCAATAAACAAAATATAATCTGTTTTGATCGGACCGTATTTGGTCATCACCGTCGAGCCTTCCACGATCGGCAAAATATCGCGCTGTACGCCCTCACGGGATACGTCGGGACCCGAGCCCTGTCCCCGGCTGGCAACTTTATCGATTTCGTCGATAAAGATGATCCCGGATTGCTCTGCCCGCGTGATCGCTTCCTGAATCAAATCGTCTTGGTCGATCAGCTTCGCCGCTTCCTCCTGCGTCAGCACTTTGCGGGCTTCCTTGACGGTCAGCTTCCGCTTCTTGGTGCGTTTCGGCAGGAGATTGCCAAACATTTCCTGCATGTTCATGCCAAGCTGGTCGTTGCCCTGGCCGGCAAACATATCCATCATCGTTGGCGTGTTGTCTTCAACTTCAACTTCCACGATGTCGTTCTCCATCTGACCGGACAACAATTTGAAGCGCACCTGACGTCGGCGTTCGGCCAGCGTGCTGTCTTCCTCCGGCTCCTCCTGAGCGGAGGTGTTCGCCCCGTTACCGCCCCCAAACAACATCTCGAACGGATTGCGAACGCCTTTTGTTTTATTTTCTGAAGGAACCAGGATCTGAACCAGGCGCTCGTTCGCAAGCTCTTCCGCTTTATCTTTCACCTTCTCGGTACGCTCAAGCTTTACTGTCCGGATCGCCGTTTCGATGAGATCGCGCACCATCGACTCGACGTCTCGACCTACATAACCAACCTCAGTGAACTTCGTTGCTTCCACTTTAACAAAGGGAGCACCAACCAGCTTGGCGAGACGGCGGGCAATTTCCGTCTTCCCCACCCCGGTCGGTCCGATCATCAGGATGTTTTTAGGTACAATTTCATCCTGAACCTCCTCCGGGAGCAAGCTGCGCCGGTAACGGTTCCGCAACGCGACAGCAACCGATTTTTTCGCTTGTTTCTGTCCTACGATGTATTTATCCAGTTCGGCTACGATTTGTCTTGGCGTTAAATTTTTTTCGGTCATGATTCGTCCCCCTGACACGATAGTATCAACGATACTCAAAGCTCCTCAACAATAATGTTGTTGTTCGTATATACGCAGATTTCCGAAGCGATCTGCAAGGATTCGCGGGCGATATCCTTCGCCTCCAACCCTGTAGCATGGCGTTTGAGCGCCCGCGCAGCCGACAGAGCAAAGTTCCCCCCTGACCCGATCGCCAGCACATCATCATCCGGTTCAATAATTTCCCCGCCGCCGGAAATCAGCAGCATCCCGGTTTTGTCCATGACGATCATCAAAGCCTCCAGCTTGCGCAACACGCGGTCCTGGCGCCAATCTTTGGCCAGTTCAACCGCTGCCCGCTGCAGGTTCCCCGAATGCTCTTCCAGTTTCCCCTCAAATTTCTCAAATAACGTGATGGCATCGGCGACCGAACCGGCAAAACCCGCAACCACTTGACCGCGGTACAACCGGCGGACTTTCTTGGCCGTTTGCTTCATCACGACGTTCTGACCAAACGTGACTTGCCCGTCACCGGCAATGGCGCCTTTGCCATTGTGGCGTACAGCGCAAATCGTTGTAGCGTGAAAAGATAGCTCCATGTGTTTGTTCGCCTTCCTCTCTTGTATGTTCTCAGCCTTACGTTTTTCATCAATTCGAATTTACGCAGGAGGGACTGAGGCAATGGGTTCGTTTACTACGTATGATAATGGGCCAGTTCTATCATATGAACGTCCTTGATTTCAGCATAACCCGTTTACCCCCTAGATTGCAAAAAAACGGTGGATTAACCCAACCGTTCTTCTGCCATAAAGGATCGCAAGCTATTCAGCGCGCGCTGCGCGAGCGCTTCGTTTTTCTCTGCTTTTTTGCGGTAGCGGGTATCCAGCTTCGGAAACAAGCCAAAGTTGGCGTTCATCGGCTGGAAGTGTTCGAAGTCTGCGGTGGTGATGTAACGCGCCATACTGCCCAGCGTTGTGTCCGCAGGGAAGACGATGCCCTCCTGGCCTGCGGCAGCTCGGGCTGCGTTAATCCCCGCAATCAGACCGGAAGCAGCGGACTCGACGTAACCTTCGACACCAGTCATCTGACCCGCGAAGAAGAGCGACGGCCGTGCCTTCAACTGATACGTTGGCATGAGCAGCTTCGGCGAGTTGATAAAGGTGTTACGGTGCATCACGCCGTACCGGACGAACTCGGCATTCTCCAGACCTGGAATCATCGAGAAGACGCGCTTCTGCTCGCCCCATTTCAAATGGGTCTGGAAGCCTACCAAATTGTACAACGTGCCGGCTGCGTTATCCTGACGCAGCTGCACCACAGCATACGGGAGCTTGCCGGTGTGCGGGTTGACGAGACCAACCGGCTTCATCGGCCCAAACAGGGCCGTCTGCTTGCCGCGCCGCATCATCACCTCGATCGGCATACAGCCTTCGAAGTAAATCTCCTTCTCGAAGTCTTTCAGCTGAGCTACCTCCGCATGAATTAACGCATCATAGAAAGCGTCGAACTCCTCCTCCGTCATCGGGCAGTTCAAGTAGGCTGCTTCACCTTTGTCGTACCTGGAAGCCAGGTACACTTTGCTCATATCAATCGAATCTTTCTCCACAATCGGAGCGGCAGCATCGTAAAAGTAAAAATAGTCCTCGCCGGTCAACCGCTTAATTTGCTCCGAAAGGGCAGGAGACGTCAGTGGCCCGGTGGCAATCACGACAATCCCGTCCTGCGGGATCTCCTTGATTTCTTCATTAATGACTTCGATCAACGGGTGCTCTCTCAGCGTCCGGGTAATCTCTCCAGAGAAACCGTCCCGGTCAACGGCCAGCGCGCCGCCGGCCGGCACCGCATTGCGATCCGCCGCACCAAGCACCAGCGAGTTCAGCATCCGCATTTCTTCTTTGAGAACGCCAACGGCGTTCGTTAACCCATTGGCCCGCAAAGAGTTACTGCAGACCAGCTCGGCAAATTTATCGGTATGATGCGCCGGCGTCTTCACAACCGGGCGCATTTCGTACAACACCACGGGGATGCCGCGGCTCGCGATTTGCCATGCCGCTTCACTGCCGGCCAATCCCGCGCCGATGACCGTTACTTTATTCGTCATGTTCATGTCCCCCTACTAAATCTCATGCTGAATTTCTAAGCTGTCTCAAAGCCCGCACAAACGCGGGCTCATCTTAATCATCTGTATCGTCGTTATCTTCAATGGCTTCCACGTAGTCGCAGGAGGTACATTGCAGCTTCCCGCCTTGCTTATTTCGCTTCTCTACGAGCATCGAACCGCATTTCGGACAAGGCTTCGGTGAAGGCTTATCCCACGAAACAAAGTCACACTCCGGATAACGGTCGCAGCCATAGAAGACCCGTCCCTTTTTACTCCGGCGCTCGACCACATGGCCTTCTTTACATTTCGGACAGGTGACGCCGATGTCCTTGACGATCGGTTTCGTATTCCGGCATTCCGGAAACCCCGAGCAGGCCAGAAACTTCCCGAAACGTCCCAATTTATAAACCATCGGTCTTCCGCATTTTTCACAGATCTCGTCGGAGACCTCGTCTTCGATTTCGACTTCCTTCATTTCTTCTTCCGCAACCCGAAGCCGTTTCTCAAACGATTTATAAAACTCGCTCAGCACCCTTACCCAATCCTCGGAGCCTTCCTCAACATGGTCCAGGTCCTCCTCCATATGGGCGGTAAACTCCACATCGAGGATTTCCGGGAAGAATTGCTCCGTCTGTTCGATGAGAAGCTCGCCTAACTCGGTAGGGACGAACTTCTTGTCCTCAATCGCCACGTAGCCGCGTTTTTGAATGGTTTCTAGGGTTGGCGCGTACGTACTAGGGCGTCCAATGCCGAGCTCCTCCAGTGTTTTAACCAAACGCGCCTCCGTATAACGAGGCGGGGGTTGGGTAAAATGCTGCTTCGGTTCGATCGACTCTTTCGCCAGCTCTTCCCCTTTCGTCAGGGGTGGCAAAAACTTGTCGTCCTCATTGGCGTTGCCATCATCGTTGCCTTCCACGTACACCTTCATAAAGCCAGGGAAGCGGATCTTCGACCCAACCGCGCGGAACGTTGCTTCGCCAGCGGCAATATCCACTGACATCGTGTCCAGCACGGCAGAAGTCATTTGGCTGGCCATAAAACGATCCCAAATCAATTTGTACAGCCGATACTGATCCCGGGTGGTGAACTCCTTCACCGATTCCGGATCTCGCATCGCCGATGTTGGACGGATCGCTTCATGGGCGTCCTGCGCGCTGGCGGCCTTCTTGGAATATTGACGCGGCGTTTCAGGCGCGTAGGCTTCACCAAATTTATCAAGGATATATTGCTTGGCTTCCTCTTGGGCGGAAGTAGCGATCCGCGTCGAGTCTGTACGCATATACGTGATCAGACCAACGGTCCCTTCTTTGCCAAGGTCAACCCCCTCATACAGCTGCTGAGCGATCGACATCGTCTTGGCTGCCCGGAAATTCAGTTTTCGCGCTGCCTCCTGCTGCAGGGAACTGGTTGTAAACGGCGCCGCCGGATGGCGGAGACGTTCCTTCTCCTTCACATCGACCACGCTGAATTTGGCCTTCTCGATCGATTTCAGAATTTCCTGTACCTGCTGCTCGTTCTTTAGCTCGATCTTCTCACCTTTGTACTGGTGAAACTTCGCTTCGAACGAAGAGGCTCCCGTCTTCAGCTTCGCCGTAATACTCCAGTATTCTTCCGGGACAAATTCAGAGATTTCGTTCTCCCGGTCCAAGATGATTTTCACCGCTACGGATTGCACGCGGCCAAATGACAACCCTTTTTTGATCTTCTTCCACAGCAGCGGGCTGACTTTATAACCAACCAGCCGATCCAAAATCCGTCTGGCTTGCTGCGCGTTCACCAGATCCATATTGATGGGGCGCGGATTTTTGAAGGCGTCTCTAACCGCTTGCTTCGTAATTTCATTAAATACGACGCGGCATGTATCCTTCTCATCCACGTCCAGCACATGGGCCAGATGCCAAGCAATCGCTTCTCCTTCGCGATCGGGGTCGGCTGCCAGATAGATTTTTTTTACTTTTTTGCTGGCATCCTTTAATTCTTTTAATACAGAACCCTTCCCACGGATTGTAATATACTTCGGACTGAAGTCGTTCTCTACTTCAACCCCAATTTGGCTCTTGGGCAAATCGCGAACATGACCCATTGAGGCTTTCACGATGTATTTGCTGCCTAAGTATTTGCCAATCGTTTTCGCCTTGGCAGGCGATTCCACGATGACGAGTGAATCCGCCACAGGTTCGTCCTCCTCTCAAACAATACGAAACTCTAAACTGGTGTTCCTTGTATTCAGGTAAAATACTCATATAGTCATATATTCAAGCCACTCTCGGTTAGGAATGGACTATATTAGCTGGTATACTGAGCCGGGGAGTTGAACCGCCGTTTTTTTCATGATTAAAGATAACAGAACTGAATGTAAAAGTCCAAAATCCCACCCGGTTTGTACGAGCAGATCATCAAAACTTGTGATGCCCTGCTCCAACATATGGTATATGCGGCGCTCCTCATCTGTCAACTTGTTTCCTGTTACCGCTTCCTTTTTCGTCTCCTCCGCGACAGGCAATAAGGCCTGATATTCCTCCCAAATATCCTTGGCTTCGGTGACGAGTTTGGCTCCCTGCTTCAAAAGCGACAGGGTTCCCCGGCTCTTCGGCGACGTAATTGGCCCAGGGACTGCAAACAGGTCACGATTCGCATCCAGCGTCTCATCCGCCGTGATCAAGGACCCGCTGCGAGCGTCGGCCTCTACAACCACCGTACCATAAGAAATTCCCGCAATGATCCGATTACGCTGCGGGAACATCCCAGGGTGACCAGGGGTACCGATCGGATATTCCGAGATGACCAGCCCTTGTTCGGCGATGCGTCGATACATGGAGGCATGCTCCGGTGGATAAGCTACGTCAATCGCCGTACCTAATACGGCGATGGTACTTCCTCCTGCCTGTAAAGTCGCTTCATGGCAAACCCCGTCAATCCCGCGGGCCATCCCGCTCACAATCGTTACTCCGAAGGAGCTAAGGTCAGCGGCTAAGGCGGCTCCTACCTTTCGACCATAGGCGGTTGGCGTCCGCGTACCTACCATCGCGATATTAAGACCGTTCAGCAACCTAGTATCACCCAGAGAATACAAAACCCATGGCGGCTGAGCGGTCTCCTTCATTAAAATAGGATACTCCAAATCCAGCCTTGTAATCACCTGTATCCCTTTACCTTCATACTGTTCCATTTGGGCCTCAATCCAGTCCCATGTGAACCGCTCCGACAGCCGAAGTGACAGCCCTGGGCCCAGTCCCCGCTTCCTCCAATCCGCTGCCGTAAACTCGATGGCATGCTCCCAGTCCTCATCATATGCAACGATTTGCTGCAGCGTTTTCCAGCCTACCCCGGGGAATTCATGTAATCCCGCGAGTACCCATTTCTTCTCCACAACGAATCCCTCCTTGAAAAATAAAAAAAGCAACCTCCTCGAGCCATGTATGGCTAAGAAGGTTGCTTACCTTTGGATATGATTATATCAAAAATAGCTTATCGTGTCGTGCACAATTCTAAAAGGCCGCGTTCTTCCAGAACACTGACCAGTGTTGCGCCCATCTCCGATGGGGTCGGCGCGACTTTAATGCCGCAGGACTCCAACTTCGCGATTTTTTCCTTCGCCGTTCCTTTCCCGCCGGAAATAATCGCACCGGCATGACCCATCCGTTTCCCTGGAGGAGCCGTCACACCGCCGATAAAACCGACGACAGGCTTCGTCATATTTTTCTGGATCCATTCGGCAGCTTCTTCTTCAGCGGTTCCACCGATTTCCCCGATCATGATCACGGCATGCGTGTTGTCATCGTCATTGAACCGGCGCAAAATATCAATAAACTCCGAGCCCTTCACCGGATCGCCGCCGATGCCAACCGCCGAAGATTGCCCGATGCCGCGAGTTGTCAATTGATGCACCGCTTCATACGTCAACGTACCGCTGCGCGATACGACGCCGACATGACCTGGCAAATGGATATAACCCGGCATGATGCCGATTTTGCATTCGCCTGGAGTAATGACGCCTGGGCAGTTTGGACCGATCAGCACGGTCTTTTTCCCTTCCATATAACGTTTCACCTTCACCATATCGAGGACTGGAATCCCCTCGGTGATGCAGATGACCAGATCCAATTCCGCTTCCACGGCTTCCAGAATCGAATCGGCTGCAAATGCCGGCGGTACATAAATAACGCTGGCGGTAGCCCCCGTCGCTTCCTTCGCTTCGCGAACCGTGTTAAACACCGGCAGGCTGACGGTTTCGCCGCTCTCCAAGGTAATATCTACCTTCGTGCCGCCTTTGCCCGGAGACGTTCCCCCAACCATTTGCGTGCCGTAGTCAAGCGCTCCTTTGGCATGGAACAATGCGGTTTTCCCGGTGATTCCCTGGGTGATGACCTTCGTATTCTTATCGACCAAAATACTCATATTTCGAGCCTCCCCTTATGGATAGGTGATTGCAATGTGAGGTACCACTCTAAATTACGAGACGAGCGAAACGATCTTCTGAGCGCCATCCGCCATCGAATCTGCCGAGACGATTGCCAGCCCCGATTCAGCTAGAATTTGCTTGCCGAGATCAACGTTTGTTCCCTCAAGGCGCACAACGAGCGGACGGTCCAAACCGACCTGCTTCGCGGCTTCCACGATCCCCGAAGCAATCACGTCGCATTTCATGATGCCGCCGAAAATATTCACGAAAATCCCTTTCACCTTGGCGTCCGACAAAATAATTTTGAAGGCTTCCGTGACCTTCTCCGCCGTTGCGCCTCCCCCAACATCCAGGAAGTTCGCCGGGTCTCCGCCGTAATATTTGATGATGTCCATCGTCGCCATCGCCAGACCGGCCCCGTTCACCATACAGCCGATGTTACCATCGAGCGCAATGTAGCTGAGGTCGTACTTCGAGGCTTCGATCTCCTTCTCGTCCTCTTCTTCCAGATCGCGCAACGCCAAAATGTCCTTATGACGGAACAGCGCATTGGAATCGAAATTCAGCTTCGCATCCAGCGCCAGGACGTTGCCATCGCCAGTGACGACGAGCGGGTTAATCTCCGCGATGGAACAATCTTTGTCCACAAAAGCTTCATACAAAGCCAGCATAAACTGCGTAGCTTTGCCTACCAATTCATTAGGAATGTTAATGGAGTAAGCCAATCTGCGGGCTTGGAACGGCGTCAAGCCGACAGCCGGATCAACCACTTCTTTGAAAATTTTCTCCGGAGTAGCGGCTGCCACTTCTTCGATTTCTGTGCCGCCTTCCTCAGAGGCCATCATCGTCACGCGGCCCGTTCCACGGTCCACGACAACGCCAACGTAATACTCCTTCTTGATATCGCAGCCTTGCTCGATCAAGAGGCGTTTGACCTCTTTCCCCTCAGGTCCCGTTTGATGCGTGACCAGTACCTTGCCGAGGAGTTCCTGAGCATAGGTTCTCACCTCATCCAAGCTTTTGGCCACTTTGACGCCGCCGGCTTTACCGCGGCCTCCGGCATGAATTTGCGCCTTGACCACGACAACCGAGGTCCCCAGCGCTTGAGCCGCTTCGACAGCTTCCTCGACCGTAAACGCCACGCGTCCTTCAGGAACGGCCACACCGTACTGCTTTAGGACTTCTTTTCCTTGATACTCATGGATATTCATGCGTAAAATCCTCCTATCAACAGGCGGTATTTTAGAGGGTCCAAAACCTGCGGCTTGTGGTCCCCCTTCTCGAAAATATCAGCTGAAACCCAGATTATTGTACCACTTTTTTGAAACGCTTTCCTCAAAAAGTTCATCATTTATACACAACTTTTTTATATCATTTTCATCTCAAAGTGAGATGAATACTTGACGCAGCTGGGGAGAAAGTCCGAAGTTCTATAAACCGCTTTCAAAGTTTCAAGGAGTTGCAGGGTCAAGAAAAATTCATGCGAATCGGTTTAGCTTAACAACGACATATTTTTCACATGCATCTCATCATGAGATGAATTTCGACGAACATCAGCAATTTCTTGAAATATTGTAAGTTGTGAAAAAATTGCTTGTCAGTTTTCTTCTCTCTTCCATCCGATTGGAACCCAAACCCTCAACTTGACAATCATTAACGTTCGTCCTAGAATACGTGTAGCTAAATGAATAGGGAAAATAAGGAAGCACCTTTTTCCAATTCGGACCTTGCCGAAGCAAGGCACAAATCGATAGGAATGAGGTGTTTTTTGTTATGTACGGTAAATTGCACAGCGCGTGTTTGTACGGGATTGACGGTGTAATCATCGAGGTCGAGGTTGATTTATCCAGCGGCATTCCGCAAACGAACATCGTCGGATTGCCAGATTCGGCCGTTCGCGAAGCGATTGACCGGGTCCGGGCAGCAATCAAAAACTGCGGCTATCGCTTTCCGCTTCAGCGCGTAACGATTAATCTAGCGCCGGCGGACCTGCGCAAGGAAGGCTCGGCCTTCGATCTGGCCATTGCACTGGCGATATTAGCGGCTAGTGACCAGGTGAGATTGCCGCCGGAGGAGCGCTTGTTGATCATCGGAGAGCTGTCGCTGGACGGCACGCTGCGTCCGGTGCCCGGCGTTCTGTCCATGGTGGATCGGGCACGACGCGACGGCTTCACAGCCGTGCTGCTCCCGCAGAATAATGTCGAAGAAGCACTGCTGCTTGGCGGCATTCGAGTCTATGCGCTCAGTCATTTGCGCGAGCTTGCTCCTCCTTCTCCCGAAGCCAAGGACCCAGAGGCCGCCCATGCGTTGCCATTGCACTCCACCCACGAGCAAGATGGGCAGGCTCCGCTTATCCTTCAAACCTTAAACCATCTTGAGAAAAAGACGGAAGGCCCGGGGACAGCGGCACCGCTTCCTCCCCTGCTCGACTACAGCGATGTAATTGGTCAGCGGCAAATTAAGCGGGCGCTGGTCATCGCCGCCGCCGGGTTCCATAATATCGTGCTGATCGGGCCGCCCGGCACCGGTAAGACGATGCTGGTACAGCGATTGCCATCCATCCTGCCGCCCTTAACGCTGGAAGAATCGTTAGAGGTTACGAAAATCTACAGCTCTGCCGGTAAGTTGAACGACTCCGGGCAAGGGCTGATCCAGCGCCGTCCCTTCCGCTCGCCGCACCATACGATATCTGCTGGCGGCCTGATTGGAGGAGGTGGGATCCCGAAGCCGGGGGAAGTGAGCCTCGCTCACCATGGCGTATTGTTTCTTGACGAGCTGCCGGAGTTCTCGAGGAATGTGCTGGAGGTGCTGCGCCAACCGCTGGAGGATCGCGTCGTCACCATCAGCCGTTCCCGGGCGTCGTTCACGTTCCCTGCTCATTTCCTGCTGGCGGGATCGTTAAATCCGTGTCCTTGTGGCTATCTCGGTGCCGAGCCGCCGCTGCCCGCCTGTACCTGCTCGCCTTGGCGAATCGCTCAATACCGCGAAAAAATATCCGGCCCTTTATTGGACCGGATTGATATGCAGGTGGAGGTTCCTCGCCCGCAGCGTTGGCAGGACGATCCTCAGCCGCTGGATTCCGCAGCGATGCGGGAACAGGTGATGGCAGCCGAACGGATTCAACAGGAACGCTATCGCGGCTGCCGGATCTCCCGGAACAGCGAGCTGTCCGGCAGCCTGCTGCGTCGATTTGCCCCGCTAGACCGTGATGCGACCAAGCTGCTGCAGGATTGTTTTGCCACGCTGGGGCTGAGCATGCGGGCGTATGACCGGATCATCAAGCTGTCCCGAACAATTGCCGATCTGGAAGGAGAAGCTGATATCCGCGCCGAGCATGTCGCCGAAGCGATCCAATACCGGCAGCTGGACCGGCGGCATGAAGTTGCGGGATGAAGCTCCTCGCCGTCAGAAAGCGGCTAGAATATGCTCCAGCGCGATCGTATCGCCATACCCAAACGTCACCGCGATGACATCAAAGCGAAGGTTGGCGTCTGATTGGCCTCTGCGATGCAAATACACCGCGGCTGTGTCACGAACCTGCTTGATTTTGCGGGCATTCACCGACTCAGCCGGTGTGCCGAAAGCCGCAGCCTGTTGGCTGCGGCTTCGGACTTCTACGATCACGAGAAGGTCTCGTTTGCTGGCTATGATGTCAAGTTCTCCGCTGCGGCAACGCCAATTTCGCTCAAGAATCGTATATCCCTGTGAAATCAGATGCTCACAAGCGGCCTGCTCCGCTTTTCGGCCGCGTTCTTTGCGGCGATCCCCTCTTTGCCCATTGATGCCAAGGTTACTCAAAGAACAACCCTCTTTCTACCATTTTATCTGATCGATAAATAAAGGTTAGAATTTCGGCAACCAAATCATACAGTTCCGCAGGAATCTGTTGATCCAAATCCAGCTTGGATAACACCTCAACCAACGCAGCGTCCTCTTGGATCGGAATCCCGTGCTCCAGCGCTGCGTCCAGGATCCGGTCAGCGATGAGACCCTTGCCTTTGGCTACAACGACTGGAGCCTCCCCCTGGCCGGGATCGTATTTCAAGGCGACTGCTTTTTTGAAAGCCAAGCTGGATGCTTGCGGTTTTTCCTTCATACGCGGTAATCCACTCCTTTGTATACGCTAGGCGCGTAAGACATCGGCTGGCTGAAATCCGCTGTATTGCCTTCCGCTTCATCCGGCAGGATCAAAGGCTCCGCCTTCAGCGATAAAAGGCGATATCCCGCCTTCTCCAGCGCCTCGCTCACTTCGTCCTGGCGGGATTCCAAGAAGGCTCCAGTCGCTTCTTTCTCACTATAGATTTTGAGCAGCACCTTCTTGTCGGCGACCTGCACGTCGACCATAAGTTGACCCAGCGTCTTCATCTGCAAATCGAACCATAACCGACAGTTGGCCGGATCCAGTTCACCCTTCCGACCGCGCCGCGACTCGATGTGCACGGCAGCGGTTTGCCGACCGTCCGGACCGATCAAAGGCAGGAACATCGTCACGTGCGCAAACGGCGCGGTCCGGTCGGTATTGAGCAGCAGCTGCTGCCCGGTCAGCTGCTGAACAAGCTGGCGCGCCGCCTCTTGCAGCGGCGCAGGCAGATCGTCTGAGGCCATCACCTGCAGGAGAAGGCCTTTCAGCGTCTCGTGCGCAGCCGTGCTCGCCGCCGTCACGTTGCTGCCGCTGCGCACGGCTGCGGCTGTGGCTTCGGCGCCAAGCGGCTGCGCTTTCCCGGGCGGGAGC
>NZ_JALXVO010000045.1:0-34628 GCF_025151705.1 Paenibacillus sp. p3-SID1389
ATCACTATCCATTTTAACCTACGAGATGTAGCAATTTGGAGGGCTGTCTTTGTTTTACGTTCATCTTAGCTAAAACCTCGTAGTCCCGAATTCGTAGCGATTAACGTCCCTCAGGTCCGTTAGCGGTTGACGAAGCAAGACATGACGTGGCAAGCACACATTACTATAACAACTAGAGGCGGGGTTAAATGAAGAAAGTCGGTTTAGTCATGCGAAAAATCCAGTTTGCGGAAGCCCAAGGCCCGCGCGTGTTTGCGGAGCGGCTGCGCGACATCGGCCGGGAGCTAGGCGTGGAGGTTGTATTTATCTCGCCGGAGCGCCATGTCAGCGGACACGATTGGCTTCCCGGCTATGAGCACGAGAAAGGCGATCTGGTCAATTACGATATCGTGCTGGACCAAATTTATTCGCAGAACATCGAGCACGTGATTTATACGGTATCCGGGTTTACTTTTCTCAAAATGTTCCTCCCCAAGAGCGTACTGTTCCCACACAGTTTCCCTGACCCGGCGTTGACTGGGTATGAGATGATGAAGCCGTTTTACGGGATCGTGGACAAGGCGATCGTACAGACGGAGTTTTTGCGGAAGCAAATGAACGACGTGTTCGGTGTGACGGATGTGGACGTGATTCCCATCGGATTTAACGAAACGTTGGCGGAGCGGTTTTTTGACCCCTCGGCTATCGTGGAGAATCGGGTACTCTGGATCGGACGGGACGAGGAGAACCGGCGGCCGGACCTGGTGCTGGAATATGCGCGGCAAAATCCGGACAAGGACGTCGTGATGGTGTTTGGCGGGGAGCGTTATAAGGAAAGTGTGAAAAAATACAACATCCCCCACAACGTCACCCTGCGGTTTGCGTTAAGCCAGGATGAAGTGTTTTCGCTGATGAACTCGGCCAAGGTGTACTGGAGCTGCTCCCGGTTTGATACCTTTGCAATGCCGCTGACCGAAGCGCTGGCGATGGGCAAAATCGTCGTCAAGCCGGAGCATCCCTGCTATGGTCACATTAGCTCCCGTCACGCCTTTGCCGGCAACGAGAACAACTGGTTTGAACTGGTCAACATGGCGGCAGCCTCACCGCTGAAGTATTCCAGGGACAACCGGGATTACGCCTTTGAGAAGTTTTCGGCGACAGTGATGAAGAGAGGATACGAGCGGTTCTTTGGAGAGTGGCTCAAATGAGCGGGCGGACGGAAGAAACCGAGGTAGCTGATCGATTGGAGCAATTGGCCGCAAGTGGGTGGCCTCCGCGCGAGTTGGAATGGCTTGGCACTTGGCGGCTTCGGGCAAACGACGGCGTCACAACAAGAGCGAACAGTGTGCTGGCAGCCGGACCTTTTCCAGAGGGCGATTGGCTTGCCATCGTGGAGCACTTTTACCGGGAACGTGGACTGAGACCCTGCTTTCACGTCAGTGAATCTTCACCTCAAGAGTTGGATGGGCTGCTGGCCGCGGCGGGGTATGAGATCTCGATGAACTGCCTGCTGCTGGCGGCTTCTAGCCAGGATGTACTTCAGCGATCCACCGTTTACGAGGCTGACGATGTGGAGTTGGTTTATAAAGCGGGACCGGTCGAGTCATGGATGGACGCATTTCTACGGATGGAGGGATTTCCGGAGGAACGCCGGGCCGGATATACGTCGATCTTTACAGCAATGCCCACACCTAAGGCGTTTGCGGCAATCTATGAAGCGGGTGAGCCGGTGGGCTTAGCTACCGTGGTCATTGAGGAGGGCCGGGCCGGGATCAGCAATGTTGTTGTCGATGCACGCCACCGCCGCAAGGGGATCGCCGGCCGCCTCCTGCGTGCGCTAGCGTCTTGGGCGATAGAGAACGGCGCGGAAGGTATGCACCTGCAAGTGCTGGCGAACAACGCACCGGCGTTGGAGCTCTATAATAAGCTTGGCTTTACGGTCGTGTCGGAATATCATTACAGAGTTCTCAATAGCTGATAACGGAAAGGGCAGTCGGATACCGATTGCCCTTATTTTTTTTGCCTGAGCAGGAATTATCAGGGTGTAAGCGAAATTACAAACTTATGAACTATAGGCTTAGGTTCCAACATACACTTGGTATATAAATTCATCGGCCCCAAAAAGGGCTGAGATCTGTGATACGTTCGTCATCAATCGGGATTCGCAGTTTTATCCATAACCGAAGGTACACTTCGGTTATTTCCACCATTTATGTAAGCGTTTTAATTATCAAGCTCATTGAAATTAGAGCAGAAACGGAGGAGAAGGCAAATGACATTGGCAGAGCGATTGGGGTACGGGCGGGAAGCCAAACTGTTGATTGTGAATGCGGACGATTTTGGAATGTGCTATGCGGAAAATACGGCGATAACCCAACTGCTACAGGAACGGGCGGTCTCCTCGGCGACGGTCATGATCCCTTGCTCCTGGGCCAAGGAGGCGGTGGCGTGGAGCGTTGCCAATCCGGAATTCGATGTGGGGGTCCATCTGACGTTCACCAGCGAATGGAACGGATATAAGTGGGGGCCGGTCACCCGGGATGGGGACGTGCGGACATTGGTGACAGAGGAAGGTTATTTTCCCGAGGACGTTGCTCGCTTCGAATTGCAAGCCAGCCGGCCGCAAGTGCGCCTTGAGATGATTAACCAGGTGGAGACGGCGCTGGCGTTAGGCTTAGCACCTACACACCTCGATAACCACATGGGCAGCTTGTATGGATTGGCAACCGGCCATCATTTCCTTGATGTGGCGTTTGAGATTTGTGCGGATTACGGCCTGCCCTTCCGTTTGCCGCGTTCGTTGCCGCAGGTAGGGAAATTGCCGCCGGAGGCGAACGCCCTGATTCATCAGGTCACCGAGCTCGCCGATCGGATGGGCGTGATCCTCCTCGGTGATCTCATCGGTTTGCCCTTTGGCAAGCAGCCGGGCGAAACGTACGAAAGCTACAAACGCGATATGATCACCGTCCTTAAAGCGCTCCGTCCCGGTGTCTCGGAGATTATCATCCATCCGGCGCTCGCGACGGAAGAACTGAAGGCCATCCACAACGAATGGGAAAAAAGACAATGGGATTATCAACTGTTCCGTGATCCGGACATTAAGGCGGTTCTTGCGGAGGAAGGCATCGAGATGATCCGCTGGAAGGACTTGCAGGACCTTCAGAAGTCACAGCAGCGGCCCTAAGGCCGGCCGGCGGATCGAATAAAGGAGGCAGGGCGGATGATGCGAACCGCAAATCCGGGAAACCGGACGGAGCTTCAAAAGGTAGCCTACAGCTCGGGCAATCTGGCGGTAAATTTGATGTCGCAAGCTTTTGCAACCTATCTCGTCTATTATTACGTCGACGTGCTGGGCGTAAGGCCCGCCTGGATCAGCTTGGCGATGATATTTCACGGCGTGCTGAATGCCGTGCTGAACCCGCTGTTTGGCCATCTGTCCGACCGGACCCGCACCCGGTTCGGCAGACGCCTTCCCTATATCGGTTTTGGCCTGGTTCCGCTGGCCGCAGCGTTTGCGTTGCTGTGGACGCCGCCGGCGGCGGAAGGGGCGGCCTTTCCTTATTTTATAGGAACCGTAATCCTGTACGATGCTTTATTCGTCTTGGTTGTTCTGAATTACTCGGCCTTGTTCCCGGAGATGTTTCAGAGCATCAAGGACCGAGCGTATGTCTCTTCGTGGCGGCAAATGATGGGGATCGTGGGCATGATTGTAGGTGTCGCCATTCCGCCGCTCCTCTATTCACAGATCGGTTGGGGCTCCATGGGGGTTATATTTGCTGTATTGTCGGCCGTATTCCTAGCGTTATCCCTTTGGGGCAGCCGGGAACATCACGATACGGTACGTGCCACCTTCCGTTTGACCACAGCGGTTCGACATACTCTGGGAAACCGAGCGTTTGTCCTGTACGTGACCGGAAGTTTCCTGGTGCAGTTTACATTTGCGCTGCTGCCCGCCGGGATTCCGTTCTACACCAAATACGTTCTGGGCCGCGAGGAAAGCTACAACACCTTGCTGCTAGGGGGGATCTTTCTCACCGCCATTCCTTGCGTATTCCTGTGGGGACGGATCACAGCGAAATACGGCGCCCGGCAGGGGATCCTCATTGCGATGGGCTGCTATACAGCGGCGTTGCTGCCGTTCGGCTGGGTGACACAGGCAGGAGGGGCGATTGCCACCGCCGCTGCCGTCGGCATCGGATTGGCAGGGTTGCTGGTGCTGCTCGACGTCCTGTTGTCTGAGGTGATCGATGAGGATGAGCGGCGTACCGGCGCAAGACGGGAGGGCATGTACTTCGGCATGAACGGATTTATCGTGAGATGGGGAGTTTCGCTGCAGGCTGCTTGCATGGGGCTCATCCTGGAGGCGAGCGGTTACGACGCCGCATTAAACGAACAGCCGGCATCGGCCGCGATCGGCATCCGATGGATGCTTAGCGGGATACCGGCTGGAGCCTTGCTGCTGGCATGGTTATTTTTTTACTTATTCCCTTTGGGGAAGAGAACGTCGTGACCGGAGTGTATCGAGAGCCATGACGCGCATTAACTCGATTTCAGCAATCCCTCTATGGCTTCCGCGTTAAGCGGACGGCTGTAATAGTAGCCTTGAATTTGATCGCAGCCGTTTTGCTGCAGGAATTCGAACTGAGCTTTCGTCTCGACGCCCTCGGCCAGCACCGTCATGCCCAGCGATTTGCCTAACTGGATGATGGAGCGCAGCAGAGAGTTGTCGCGTTCAGAGCACGGGGTCTCCTGCACGAAGGTGCGGTCGATTTTCAGTACCTGAACCGGGAGCGATTTTAAGTAATGAATCGAGGAGTAGCCTGTCCCAAAATCGTCTACAGAGAGCGAGATGCCTTTTTGCTGCAAGGCAGTTAAGGTATCCTTGATCATCACATGATCGTTTAATAACGATTCGGTTACCTCCAGCTCCAAATACTGCGGGGCCAAACCCGTCTCGTTCAGCACTTGTTCAACGGTACGCAAGAATTGCGGATGCCGGAACTGCACTGCCGAGACATTCACCGATACCGGCAGCTTCGGATGCCCGGCATCTTGCCATCGTTTGTTCGCTTTGCACGCTTCCCGCAGGACCCATTCGCCCAATTCAACGATAAACCCATTCTCCTCGGCGATCGGAATAAAAGAGTTTGGCGGAATGTATCCCTGCACCGGATCCTTCCAACGGATCAGCGCTTCAAAGCCGGTCAGCTCTTTGGTTGAGGCATTCACCTTGGGCTGGAAGTGCAGCTCGAACTCCCCTTCCGCCAGTGCGCGGATCATTTTTTTCTCTAACGTGATTTGGGTCTTCAGCCGGTCCATCAGGTATTGATCATAGTAATGCGGGCCTTCCAGCGCTTCCTTCTTGGCTTCTTTCATCGCCATTTCCGCATGCTGCAGCAGTTGATGGATGTCGGAGCCGTCGTCCGGGTAGAGGCTGATCCCCATTCCGAAACCGACCTGGAACGCTTCGCCGGATAGGGTGTAAGGCTCTCTGAGCGCTTGGTTCAAATCTAGTGCAAGTGTATGTATGTATAATGGATCCGTTATGTTCGACACCAACACGAAAAATTCATCCGCAAAATTCCGACACATCGGGGTTCCATCCGGGAAAGAACGGCGCAGTCTTTCTGCGACTTGACGCAGCAGCTCATTGCCTTTGCTCTCGCCATGGCTTTCATTAATCAGCCGGAAACGGTTTAGGTTGATGCAAATGACGGCGGCCGTGGTATGCTCGGCTTGGGCCGAAAGCAGCTCGGCGTACATCAGTTCCTTAAAATAGTTCGAACTCATCAGGTGGGTCGCCGGATCGAAATGGGACAACTGGCGGAGCTGTTCCGTTGAAGCCTGCTGCTTCTCCACTTCCCGGGTCACGTCGAACTGAAGCCCGATGAAATAGAGAAGATGCCCCTCCGCATCCAAAATGGGACTGATGACAAACTGGTTCCAGAAGGTGCTGCCGTCCTTTTTATAGTTCTTGATCGTTACTGTAGCGGCTCCAATTTCCTTGATCGCTTTCCGAATGACGGCGAGATGTTCCTTGTTGGTCTCTTTCCCCTGAAGGAAACGGAGATTTCGGTTGAGAACTTCTTCTCGCTTGTATCCGGTAATCTTCTCAAACCCTTGATTGACATAGACCAACGGATTGTCCGGAAGATTCGGATTTGTAATGGCCAAGCCAACGCCCATCCTGTCAATGGCCTGAAGCAAGGCCGAAGCGGTGAGCATGAATTCTGGCCGGAATAGGGAGCTTATCTGGTCGTCTTCCACAATACAAAGCCTCCTCGAAATGATCCGCTGAAGAAGTAGAATAACCGACGATGTGCGTCATACGGGAGAATCCAATAAAACTTTAGCTTATGACTCCATCATACATGCGGCATGGCACCGATGGCAATCGATTTTTCCAATAAGCTGCGACGATAGACGCACATCCTTCCACCTAACTGCCAGGATTCGTAATGATAGAGAACTTGTCATTTCGAACCGGTCGGAACAGAGATTAACAGCTTAAGCAGTTGTGTCCGGTTGCTGGCCCCCACTTTTTGAAAAATGGAGCGCATATGCTTCTTAATTGTGACTTCGCTGAGAAAAAGGCGGGAGGCGATGTCACGGTTGGTCAGCCCCTCGGAGGCGAGAGCGGCAACCTCCTTCTCGCGATGGGTCAAATCCGTGCGGGCGTAAATGGCCGCCTCCGGCTTCAACTTCGGCAGACTCTCCGGGGCCGGGGAGCCATCCAAGACCATCGCTTCACAGCCTCTCGGGCGTGCCTCGTCACGCAGGCCTGGAAGGGCCGGTTCGCCGTCGTTGGCGTTGTGCTCACCGAGCAGCGAAGTGAGCATCACAGGCAAGCCGTCCGTTTGCTTCCAGATGCGCTGAATTTGGTCCGGTTCAACGATTCCGCGTCCCCGCAAAAAAGCGACAACGCTGTGATAGTCCAGGTTCTTGAGCGGCATCCGATAGATGGTATATTTCCACAGCGGGCATCCCGTCCACTTGCTGGACAACGGATTCCGGCCGGTGATGATGCTGAGGCAACGGTCCTTAATTTGCGGAATAAAAAAATCACGAAACCAATCATCCATCGTCTCCAGCAGTTCATACGTATCAATAAATAAAAGCACAGCCCCCAAATTAGCTCGTTTATTGACGGCCTCGATGGCAGCTCTGATGATAAAGTCGGGATCGGATAATGAGGGGAGGGTGTCCAACAAACCGAGCTGGAACAGGATTTGCCGGCAGATTTCTTCGGGTGTGGTTTTGATTTTCGCGGCATCAAGTGTGATTACGGCTGCGCCTTGTTTTGCGGCTTGCTTCTGAAATTCCTCAGCTAGAGAGCTTTTTCCTACACCGGAGGAGCCGTAGATGTTGATGATTCGCTCCATACTAGAATAGTGCTTTAGATATAACGAAAAGACCTCCAACTCCCACTCACGACCTACGATCCGGGATGGCCAACCAGGGTCCTGGTGCTCATGTTGTGTTAGCCTCATCGTTCTTCACCCCCCTCGCCATTTTATCATTTATGTTATCATAGTTCAGAATATCGCTGAATTTAAAGTTGGAATAGTGACTTTTTGTATAATTATGTCGAACTATGCTTTTCCAAAGTATACTTTGGGGTAATGTCTCATTTTCTGTCGTCATGATAAATTCGATCTTGGAGAATAAGAATTTCTTCTAGGCCAAAAGGCTTAGTGAATAAACATAGATGCGCAAGCGTTCTTCATTGATAGTTGAATTTTTTCATATAAAGAGGTGATGTCATGAGACAGGTTGATGTCAGATTGCTCGAACCCGGTGATGTCTTGGCCGAGCCAATAGTGAATCAATACGGGATGACGATGCTTGGGGCGGGAACTGCATTAACGGAGAACCTTATTGCTCGTCTTAAGAAGCTGGGGATTCAAACCGCGATCGTCCGCAACAAGGAATTGGATGGTTCCTTCCAAGAGGTCGATGTGAAGAAGCAATCTTCGATGTTGAAGTTCCAAGACCTCAAGGAGAAACGCGAGGCACGAAAGGAAATCCGGCAAATGCTGGTCCGTTTGGCTGACTCCGATCTGGGATTGGGGCGCCTGTCCACTCCTCACGTGGATGAGCAGTTTCGCCGGATGTTCCGCAACATCCTGTACGATATCACCAGTCATGAGCAAGTGCTCGACGGCTTGATTCGTCTGCAGCAAAACGATCCTTACCTGCTTGATCATTCCTTTCATGTCACGGCGTATTCCGCTATTCTTGGCATCGCGGGTCAATACTCCGGTGCGGAAATGATCGACCTTTGTGTAGGTGCGTTGCTGTTTGATATCGGAATGACGGAACTGCCGTCCCACATCATCCGGCGTCCCGGCAGCTTGACCGGAGCCGATCGTGAGGCGTTGCGGCGTCATCCGGAGGCAGGCTTCCAGATCATGTGCGAGATGGAAGGTGTATCGAGGCGTTCGGCCTTATGTGCGCTGCAGCATCATGAGCGATATAACGGGACAGGCTATCCTTCCCGCCTCAAGCATCATGAAATCGATGAATACGCCCAGATCGTGGCGATTGCCGACACTTATCACGCGTTGATCTCTCGCCGGAACTACCGACTGGCCTATACTCCCGGCGAAGCGATTGAATATTTGCTCGCTGCAGGGGATCGTTATTTCAGCCTCGAATTAATTCAGAAGTATTTACGTCATATCAGTATTTACCCCCTTTCCTCCATCGTAAAACTTAGCAGCGGCCAGTTAGGCGTCGTAACCTCTTTGGATTCCAACTTGGTACACCGACCGACGGTGAAGATCATTCGGGAAGCGGACGGTTCAGAAGTAAAATCACCTTATGAAATTGATCTCATGCGCAAAACGGACTTGGTGATTACGGAAATCATGGAGAATGACGAGGCAGGGCTGCAGTTGTCCGCAAGAGCTTAACTCTTGACAAGATGCAAAAAAAAAGCGAGCTTAGGTGGTCCCTAAGCTCGCACTTATTTTAATAGGGTTGACTACTTGACGTCGGTTACCTCGGACTGCATCATTTCCAGCTTGCGGATTATCTCCTTTTGCCACTGGCGGTCGCCCAAATGGGCGGCAAGATTGAGCAGATCCAAGTAGTCATCGATGTCCAGCCTTGTCTTTCTGCGGGCGGCTAACAATCTCATGGGCATTCTCTCCTCTTACGCTGTTGTTCGTTGGATAAACCAGGCCAGCTCCGAATTAATAATGATAATCATTATCACATAATCCTAATTTTTATTATGCACAAATCCGTATCGCTTGTAAATAGCAGTAATACCGTTTATTTTAGATTTAAACGAAAATGGTGTATGATGGATGGCCGTAACCAAAGAGGGATAAGCTAACCTCAAACGAACACCAAGCATGAATAAACGGGGGGCGTTATGGAGACAGAATCGCTGTTAAAAGTTGAGGAATTGGCAATCAAGAAATATAAAATCTTTATGCAAAGCCATCTCCGGTATATTGCCAGAGCGATGCTGGCGAGCATGTTTATCGGGTTTGGGGTGATCGTTGCGTTCAAGAGCGGGAACTTCCTCTACCTGGAGCATTCGCCGCTGACCTATCCGATGGCCGCCGTGACCTTTGGCGCTGCGATTATCCTCATCGCATACGGGGGCGGGGATCTATTTACCGGAAATACGTTCTATTATACATACGCGGCTTTAAGAAAACGGCTGAAATGGCTGGATGTCACCAAGTTATGGGTATTCAGCTACCTCGGCAATATCCTGGGCGCAGCCGCATTCGCCTTATTGATTTACTTGACCGGCTTATTTGCCGACGCTTCGGTGAATAGTTTCCTGCTGAGCGTGGTCGAACATAAAATGACTACCCCAATCACGGAATTGTTCTTCCGCGCAATTCTTTGTAACTGGCTGGTATGTCTGGCTTTTTTCATTCCGATGGCGCTCCAAGGGGATGGGGCGAAGATGTTTGCGATGATGCTGTTCGTCTTCTGCTTCTTTATCTCCGGCTACGAACATAGTATTGCGAATATGTGCACCTTTGCCATCGCTTTGGTGCTGGACCATCCCGCCACGATCTCGTTTGGCGGCGTTCTCCACAACCTGATTCCCGTGACGCTTGGCAATTTGGTTGGCGGGGTGCTGCTGATGGGCTTTATGTACTATTTTGCCAACAAGCCGTATTTGGATGCGGAGGATGCTTCCGGTACGTCGAAATAAGTACAGGTTCAGTCAGACATCTTCTCATAGGGAGGTGTCTATGGCTGCAGGTCATTGCCGAAGGCGTGGAGACGGAGCAGCAAATGGAGCATGTGCGCCGCGCGAAATGCGATATCATTCAGGGGTACTATATCAGCAAGCCGCTTCCGGAGGCGGGGGGTGCGCGATTTGCTGCGAAGCTTCCGGCCTGATCAGATGACATAAAAATAACCCGCAGACTCGTGGAATAGAGACACGATGCTGCGGGTTATTGCTTTTTGGATCAAAGACCGGCCGTTGAGCTGCTTTCTTGCACAGGAACGGGATCCGGTTCACTCAGAAACGCAGTAATCGGCATGGAGGCGGCGCCGAGTGCTGTCGATCGGATGCCTAAGTTGGCGAAGGCGACTCCGGACTTCTTCCGGTGGTAGGATAAGCTGCGGTTCTCGATGGTGCGCAGCATCGCATCCTGGATGAGGTCACCGGCTAGCGACAGACGGTTGCCGATAACGATCAGCTCCGGATTGAGGATGTTGACCAAATTGGCCAATCCAACGCCAAGCTGGGCACCGATTTCATTCAGGAGCTCTATCGCCCGGGAATCGCCGCTGTGGGCCAGTTGAATCATCTCCTCCAAGTCGGGGTGCTTATCCCCCCACAGCTTGGCGGCCCGGTCAAGCAACGCCTTCTCCGAGGCGAGCGTCTCCCAGCAGCCGCGGTTGCCACAGCGGCAGAGCGGGCCGTTCTCGGCGATGGTCATATGACCAACCTCGCCGGAGAAATTCGACGTGCCGCGGTACAGCTCGCCGCCGACGATAATGCCGGAACCGATGCCGATGCCGATGCTGAGGTAGATCAAATTTTGGGCCTCGCGTCCGGCCCCAAAGAGCTTCTCGCCAATCGCGCCGGCATTGGCCTCGTTATCAATATGAAGATTGGCCCCGAACTCGGAGGCCAGCGGTTCGTATAATTCAACCTTGTTCCAGTCCAGGTTGGGCGCGGAGATCACCCGGCTCTTGTCGTCGACGAGCCCTGGTACGCCAATGCCGATCCCAACGATCCCGTACGGGGATTCGGGCAGCTGCTCTTTAAACTGGCGGATCGTTTGGCGAATCTGTTCCAGCACGTGTTCCGGACTGAAGTCGCTAAGCGGCACCAGTTTTTCCTGAAGCACGTGGCCCTCCAGATCAACCAGCACAGCCAGTAAATCATTGACGCGGATGTCGATGCCAATGGCATACCCGGCACTACGGTTGAAGAGCAGTAATGTCGGCTTCCGCCCGCCGCTGGATTCGCCGGGGCCGATCTCGGTAACCAGATGACTGTCGATCAACTCGGAGACGAGGGACGATACGGTCGCCTTGTTCAAGCCAATCGCAGCGGAGATATCCGCACGAGACAAGGGTTGACGCTGACGAATCGTATCCAGGACGATCGTTTTATTCATTTTTTTGATCAGTTGTTGGTCGCCTGTGATTTTCATATAAACTCCCTCGTTCTACCCAAGCCTCTCGGCATGGCAAAATTGTGTCTATACGCATCATAACATAAACGTCCCAGGTAAAATCAACAACTTTGTTAGTTTACTAGACAAACTAAGTGGAACGTGATACGATCTAGGTGTAGACGGCATGCTCGCATTAGTAAATGGGCATGCTACTTAAAATCGACAGGATGTAAAGGCTTACTTAAATTAAATCTCTGGTGGGAGGAATTCGTGGTGAGTTATTTCAAGAACATTAGCAAAATTCAGTATGAAGGCGCAGGTTCCGACAATCCGCTGGCATTTAAACATTATAACGAGAATGAAGTTGTACTCGGCAAAACAATGAAGGAGCATCTGCGTTTCGCAGTAGCTTACTGGCACACGTTGACAATGAACGGCAGCGACCCTTTTGGTCAAGGCAACATGATTCGTCCTTGGGAAACGGTAAGCGGTATGGATCTGGCGAAAGCCCGTGTAGAAGTTAACTTTGAATTCCTGGAGAAACTCGGCGCTCCGTATTTTTGCTTCCATGACGTGGACGTTGCTCCAGAAGGTGCGACCCTGAAAGAATCCAATGAAAATCTGGACGTCATCGTCGCTAAAATCAAAGAAGGCATGAAGCAAACCGGCGTGAAGCTGCTTTGGAACACAGCTAACATGTTCTCCAACCCGCGTTACGTACATGGCGCTGCAACGACTTCCAATGCTGACGTCTTCGCTTATGCTGCAGCTCAAGTGAAGAAAGGTCTGGAAACCGCTGTTGAGCTGGGCGCTGAAAACTATGTATTCTGGGGCGGCCGTGAAGGTTACGAGTCCCTGCTGAACACAGATATGGCTCTGGAACTCGACAACCTGGCGAGATTCTTCCAAATGGCCATCGATTATGCAAAAGAAATCGGCTTCAAAGGTCAATTCCTGATCGAGCCGAAACCAAAAGAGCCTACGAAACACCAATACGATTTCGATGCTGCTACGACAATTGCATTCCTGCAAAAATACGGCTTGCAAGACCACTTCAAGCTGAACCTGGAAGCAAACCATGCGACGCTGGCCGGCCATACGTTTGAACACGAGCTGCGCGTAGCCCGCATCAACAACATGCTGGGTTCGATCGACGCGAACCAAGGCGATATGCTGCTCGGCTGGGATACCGACGAATTCCCAACAGACCTGTATGCCGTAACGCTGGCGATGTATGAAATCCTGAAAAACGGCGGCTTGGGCTCCGGCGGGGTGAACTTCGACGCGAAGGTAAGACGTACTTCCTTCGAACCGGAAGACCTGTTCTATGCTCATATTGCGGGTATGGACACCTTCGCGAAAGGCTTGAAAGTAGCCGGCAAAATGATCGAAGACAACTTCATCGAAAACCTGATTGAAGAACGTTATGCTAGCTTCAAATCCGGCATCGGCGCGGATATCGTGTCCGGCAAAGCAAACTTCAAAACGCTGGAAGCTTATGCTCTGGAGCACAGCCATATCGTGAACAAATCGAACCATCTCGAACTGGTGAAAGCCCGCCTGAACGAATACATTTTCGGCACGAAATAAGCGTAGAGAGACACTTGTTAAACAACCTATCCAAAAGGGGACGCCTGCCGTCCCTTTTTGTGGTATAAGGCCCCCTTTGGGGGACATGCGAAGGGAGAGTATCGCAATGAAGTATGTGATTGGCATCGATTTGGGGACCAGCTCGGTTAAGACGTTGCTCGTGAACCAAAACGGCGAGATCGCCGGGGAGGCGTCTGCAGCTTATCCGCTGATCCAAGAGCGTCCGGGGTACAGCGAACAAAATCCGGAGGAATGGGTCAAAGGGACGATTGCTTGTTTGCAGCAGCTGCTGAAGGAAAGCGGCGTAGCTGCCGAAGACATCGAGGGTGTCTCCTTCTCCGGTCAAATGCACGGCTTAGTGCTGCTTGATGAGCAGAACAACGTGCTGCGCAACGCGATTTTGTGGAACGATACCCGGACAACAAAGCAATGCCGTCAAATTGAAGCGAAGCTGGGCGACAAGCTGCTCGACATTACGCGCAACGCTGCGTTGGAAGGGTTTACGTTGCCAAAAATCCTTTGGGTGCAGGAGCATGAGCCGGAGTTGTTTGCCAAAGCCGCGCGTTTCGTACTGCCGAAGGATTATTTGCGTTACCGCATGACCGGCCAAGTGCAAATGGAAATCTCCGACGCGGCGGGAACGCTGCTGCTGAACGTGCCGGAAGGCAAGTGGAGCGAGGAGATCGCTGCCGCCTTCGGGCTTCCGGCTGGCTTCTGCCCGCCGATTGTGGGCAGCACCGAGTTTACCGGCACGCTGCTGCCGGAATTTGCCGCCGAGTCCGGCCTGGCGGCTGGCACGAAGGTGTTTGGCGGCGGCGCTGACAACGCCTGCGGCGCGGTTGGCGCAGGTATCGTCCGTAAAGGTGACGCGCTGTGCAGCGTGGGTACGTCTGGCGTGGTGCTGACCTACGAAGAAGACAAGAACAAGGATTTTGCCGGCAAGGTGCATTTCTTTAACCATGCGCATCCGGGCGCTTTTTACGCGATGGGCGTGACGCTGGCCGCAGGGTATTCCTTGAGCTGGTTCAAGGAATCGCTGGCGCCGGAGCTTAGCTTTGACGAGCTGCTGAAGCCGGTGGGCGACATTCCGCCGGGTTCGGAAGGGCTGCTGTTCACCCCGTATCTGGTCGGGGAACGCACGCCGCATGCGGACAGCGTCATTCGCGGCAGCTTCATCGGCTTGTCCGGCACGCATCGCCGGGAGCATCTGGCCCGCGCGGTAATGGAAGGCATCACCTTCTCGCTGCAGGAGTCGTTTGATCTGTTCGACGCGGCCGGCATCGAGGTTGAACGCGTGATTTCCATCGGCGGCGGCGCGAAGAATCCGGTCTGGCTGCAAATGCAGGCCGATATTTTCGGTAAGCCGGTTGTGGCGCTCAAGAACGAGCAAGGCCCGGCGATGGGCGCGGCGATGATGGCTGCTGTCGGCAGCGGCTGGTTCGGCAGCTTGAAAGAATGCGCCGATGCCTTCATCGGGTATGCGAAGACCTATGAGCCGATCCCGGCTAATGTGGAGAAGTACGCCCGCTTATTCAAGCTGTATCAGCAAGTTTATGCAGCAACCCGCTCGCTGAACGAAGGGCTGCAGGAATTCCGCGGATAAGCTTGCACAAGGATCTGCCCATAAACGCCTGTTCCCATGGGGAATAGGCGTTTTTCAATTTGGATATGGTGCTGCTGAGCCAAGAACTGCAAACCCATGCAGTGCCAAAGGCATGGTATAATTGACCTTGTGCGAGGAGGGAAGACATGTTCATCCGGAGCATCTACCGCAATTACTTCAAGAACAATTTGTTCATGAAGATTCTTTTGTTTTTTTCAGTCATCACCATCGTTACGATTATTACTTTTTCGTATTTGATGTTTATGTTTATGTCAGAGTCCGCGGTACAGAGACAACTGGACATTCAGAAGCGGGCAATCGAAAGTGTCAGCGATTACATTGGCAGCAAATACGAATCCGTACAGGCAATGGTACGGGACATTTATCGTGACGAGGAGCTGGCCTCGAACACTTCTTTTTTCTTGGAGCATCCGTATCAGGATTACGTGAATTACCGCTTGGACCGTTTTTATACGGAAAATAATTCGTCAACCGACACCGTTCTGTATTTCCGTAACGTGGTCGACGACGATCCGGACATTCGCAGTTTGATGTTATATAGCGCAGATCTGCAACAGTTATATGTTTTTGGCAGCGATAAGCAATTTAAGATTATCCCTACCAATCAGGCCCGATCCTTCATCCCTGATGTGATGTATCAGGAGGAAGGCGTGAACGTGGGGGCCGCCAACATCTGGGTGCGCAAAACGGTGGGCCTGCCAGATCTCCCGATGTATTCGGTCCGCATCCCCATCAATAATAAGCAATCGCTTCGCAACATCGGGCAGCTCGACGTGTATTTCGATACCGACAAGGTATGGGGCAGCCTCGCGATGTACGAAGATGAACTCAAAGGATCCATCTTGGTGCTGTCCGCTGATGGCAGCGTATTATTTGATTCCTCCGGAACCTATTATGATCAGAAATACCCGTATGCCGAACAAATTAACTCTATGTACGATACCGGGGGGCTGGGTGAAGGGCTGATTGCCACTAAGCTGACGCAAAGCCAGGGAGGTTACACCGTACTCAGTACCGTTCCAAAAGAGGAGCTGGCCAAAACTTATCACGGACTCCGCAACACGATCTTTACCATCAGCTCCATTTGCATTTTGTTTGCGATCCTGATCCCGGCGCTGTTTATCAGCAATTTCGCCAAACGCACGCGAAATATTATTCGGTTTACCCGCAGAGTTCGCAACGGGGATCTCACCGCACGGATCGACGAGTTCCGGGAGGACGAGCTGGGGCAGATCTCCAAGAGCTTTAATGACATGCTGGACGAGCTGAATGTATACATCGACCGGGTGTTCAAAGCGGAGATTAAGCAGCAGCAAACCGAGCTCGTTGCGTTGCAGGCGCGGATCAATCCACACTTCCTGTACAATACGCTGGAGGTTATCCGGATGCGGGCCGTTTCCCAAGGCGCGAAAGATGTGGGTGAGATGATCTACAGCTTGTCCGTCCTGTTCAAAAGCATGGTGCAGCAAAAGAAGAACTACACCCTTAAGGACGAACTGGAAGCTTGCCGATTATATCTAGAGTTGTTCCGTATCCGTTACCGGGATCGCTTTAGCTATGAGATTCAAGCCGACCCTTCGCTTCTGGGCAAAGCGATCGTCCGTTTGTCCCTGCAGCCTATCGTGGAGAACTATATCGTCCACGGCATCCAAACCGACCAAAGCGACAACCGGATTAAGATCGAGGTGCGGGAAGACGGGAATTCGCTGGTGGCCGTGGTCAAGGATAACGGGAAGGGCATCGAACCCGACCGGCTGGCGGAAATCCATCGGGAGCTGGAGCGGGAAGAAGAAACCGGGCAAATGTTTGGACTTCGCAGCGTACATTCGCGGCTGCGTTTCCTGTACGGCCCGGACTACGGAATCAAGATCGAGAGCACGCCCGGCAGCGGGACAACCATCACAGTTCGTTTTCCGAATCGGGAAGGAATGGAGGGGGAAGATGTATAAGGTATTTATCGTCGATGACGAACCGTTCATCATCGAAGGCTTATACGATATCGTGGACTGGCCGCAGTTTGGCTTGGAAATTGTCGGACACGCAGAGAACGGCCAGCAGGCGCTGGACGCCCTTGCTACGAAGCCGGTGGATGTATTAATCACGGACATCTCCATGCCGGTCATGAACGGGTTAACGCTGATTTCCGAGGCGCGGAAGCTGCACAAGGAATTGAAGGTCATTATTTTGAGCGGATTTAACGAGTTTGATTACCTCAAAGAGGGCATGAAGCTTGGCATTGAAAACTACCTGCTGAAGCCGATTAATGTTGAGGAGCTGGAATCGACGCTGCGCAACACGGTGCAGAAGCTGGACAGCGTGGATACAAACGGACTCTACGACGCCTATGATATCCAAATCCTGAAGGACAACACGCTTTACCGCTGGCTGAACGGGCAGATGGCGGCTGCGGAATTCGAGGAGCGAGCTGAGCTGCTGGGCTTGCATTTGCAGGGGCCTTATGTTGCGGTGGCGATGCTGCGCACCGAAGGCAACTCGGCCGAAGTATTTGATCGCGCTGAACGTTACCTCAAGGCGTGGCGGGGAATCACCCTATTCCACGATGTAGATGGCGATATTGGAATCGTGGCTTCCCTTCCTGCCGGGGCAGAGGAGAAGCGGACTTTTGCCGAACTGATGGAGCACCTGTCCCTGGAATTGTCAGTCATGAACCAGACGATTCAAATGGGCGTAGGTAATGTGGGACGGTTGCCTGAAGCGGCATCTCTCAGCTATAAGCAAGCCAAGCGTGCCCTTGAATATTACTTGATTTATCCGGAACGGCGGACGATGGAATACAAGCAGCTAGAGAGTACCCGCGCCGGCGGCGTATTGGAGAGCGGCTATCCGCTAGGCTGGGACGATTACGCCAAGTTGATTTTGGCGAAGGATAAGGATGGATTAAGAAAACGGATTTGCCAAGATTTCGAGCGGTTGAAGCAGACGGAGGGCATTCGTCCCGAGGATGTGCAGAATATCGCCTTGGAACTGGTGGTCCGCTTTAAAATGGAGCTTCAGCATATTAAATATACGGAAGAGACAGACTTGTTTAAGAACACGCTTCAACGTGTCCAGCGCTGTGATTCGTTTCAAGAGCTGGTCCAAAGTCTCGTAAATTTGGCGGAGGAGACGGTTGGTTCGCTTCTACAGGATGCTAAGAATCCGGTGGTGCATCAGGTGTTGAACTACATCGACTCGCATTACGCCGACGAACTGTCGCTCAAAACGCTGGGCGCGCAATACCATATTCATCCGGTGTATCTCGGGCAGTTATTTCACAAGGAGACGGGGGTGTCCTTTGCCGAGTATATTAACAAGTACCGGATCGAAAAGGCGAAGCAACAACTCAAAAATACCAATCTCAAAGTGCACGAAATCGCGCGGAGCGTGGGCTACTGGGAGATCGGTTATTTCTATAAGCAGTTCCGGAAATACGTGGGGATCTCCCCCACCGACTTTAAGGCACTGCATTAGATCGAATAGGGGAGGGTACCCTGGAGCAAGGAGATTTTTAACCACCT
The DNA here is from genome assembly GCF_025151705.1 of Paenibacillus sp. p3-SID1389. Taxonomy (NCBI): domain Bacteria; kingdom Bacillati; phylum Bacillota; class Bacilli; order Caryophanales; family Paenibacillaceae; genus Paenibacillus; species Paenibacillus sp. p3-SID1389. The sequence goes on from NZ_JALXVO010000045.1 coordinate 18,324, forward strand.
AAATCGGTTGGTTTTCCTTGGTTCCAGGGTATTGTCCTTTTCTTTAATTTGTACCTTAATTTTTTAAGTTTATCTTCTTTTTGTAATGGCTTTCATTCGGTAAGGTTAGGTTAGTCGAACAAAACAAAAGAGATTCAAAAGGGAGGATCAGCATGAGTAAAAGCAAAAGAAGTTTTTCTTTCGTCCTTGCCACTCTGATGGCCATGGTGCTTGTTCTGAGCGCATGCGGCGGAAGCAAGAACGCGGACAGCGGCAGCAACAGCGGAGCCGCAGCGGGCAACTCGGAGGAACCGGTTAACCTGATTTGGTACACGATCGGTACGCCTCAAAAAGACGTAGACCGCGTAATGGAAGAAGTCAGCAAGTACACCAAAGAGAAAATCAATGCAACAATTACGATGAAAATGATCGACTGGGGCGACTACGCACAAAAGATGCAAGTGAACGTCGCTTCCGGTGAACCGATGGATATCATCTTCACTTCCGCAGGTGGTTTCGACTACGTGCAAAACGCTAGAAAAGGCGCGTTCCTGCAACTGGACGAGCTGCTCGAGCAATATGGACAAGACCTGAAGAACACTATCGACCCTGCGTTCTTGGAAGGCTCCAAAGTCGACGGGCATAACTACGGGATCCCGGCGAACAAAGAACTTCCGCAACAAGAAGTATGGCGCTTCAACAAAACGTTCTTGGACAAGTATAACCTGGACATCTCGAACGTTCGTTCCTTGGAAAGCATCGAGCCATTGTTGAAAACGATTAAAGAAAATGAACCGGGCGTAACGCCGTTCGCAATGAACAAAGAATACGTTCCGTATGTTCCTTACGATTACATTATTCAAAACCTGCCGATGGCGGTAAAACTGGATACGACCGATTATAAAATCGTAAACATCCTGGAAACGCCGGAAATGCAAGAAGCTCTGAACTTGATGCACAAGTACTATAAAGCAGGTTACGTAGCTCCGGAAGCGGCTACAACTGGCTCTACCAGCGACCTGATGACTTCCGGTCAATGGTTCATGGACCGTGCACAAACCCAGCCGCTGGCGGATAACCTATGGTCTGCAAGCTACGGCTACCCTGTAGTATCTACACCGGCAAGTGACGCGATTATCACGAACACTTCCGTACAAGGTTCGATCATGGCGATCTCCGCGAACTCCGAACATCCGGAGAAAGCAATGGAATTCCTGAACCTGCTGAACACCGATCCGGTGCTGCGCAACATGGTTGACTCCGGTATCGAAGGCGTTCACTACAAGAAAATCGATGACACCCACTACGAAAACCTGGCAGAATCGAAAAACTACGACATGCCTTCGTACTCTTTGGGTAACAACATGCTCCTGTACTTGAATGCCAACGACCCAGACGACAAATGGGAGCAATTCAAGAAGTTTAACGCAGAAGGCGTGAATTCGCCAATCCTGAGCTTCAACTTCGACAGCACGAAAGTAGCTACCGAAATGGCCGCTGTACAAAACGTAAAAGAGCAATTCTGGTCCTCGTTGATGACGGGTACGGTTGATCCGGCGGAATACCTGCCAAAAGCAATCAAAAAATTCAAAGAGGCAGGCCTGGACAAGGTGATTGCTGAAGCCCAAGCTCAGCTCGATGCCTGGAGAGCTGAAAACAACAAGTAATCATTATAGAGATAGAGAGGGATCGGGCGGGTGATAGTTGCGCCCGATCCTTTTTCATTATTTTTCGACAGGAGGGGAACATCATGGCTGCATTTTTCAAAAACCTGCTTAAGAATAAAGTCATGTTATTTATGGTGTTGCCGGGTGCCGTTTGGTTTTTCTTCTTCTCGTACCTTCCGCTGGTCGGTACGATTACGGCGTTTAAGCAATACCGCTTCAGCCGTGACGGATTCTGGGCGAGTATCGCGCGGAGTGAGTGGGTAGGTTGGGAAAACTTCAAGTTCCTGTTCAGTACAAACGATGCCTTTACCATTACCCGCAACACGTTGTTATACAACCTTGCTTTTATTTTCATTGGACTCATCCTTTCCGTGGCGATGGCGATTCTGTTGTCTGAGCTGGTCGGCAAGACCATGGCCAAAGTGTATCAAACCGGGATGTTCCTGCCCTACTTCCTTTCCTGGGTTATCGTCGGCTACTTTGCGTTCAGCTTCCTGAGCATGGACCGGGGGATGATTAACCAGATTTTAGGTTGGTTTGGCGTGGAGCGAATTAACTGGTATTCGGAGCCAAAATATTGGCCTTATATTTTGATATTCGTCAACCTATGGAAAACGATCGGCTACAACAGTGTCGTTTACCTGGCTTCGATCATGGGTATCGACAAATCGCTTTATGAAGCGGCGATGATTGACGGTGCGACCAAATGGCAGCAAATCCGCAACATCACGGTTCCCCTGCTCTCCCCAATCATCATTATCATGACACTGCTGGCGGTAGGGCGGATCTTCTACGCCGACTTCGGCTTATTCTACCAAGTGCCAAGAGATTCGGGTACGCTCTATCAAGTCACGAACGTCATCGACACTTACGTATACCGCGGTCTAAAAACAACCGGGGAAATCGGCATGAGTACGGCGGCCGGTCTTTATCAATCGGTGGTAGGCTTTATTCTCGTCATGGTTTCTAACTTCATCGTGCGCAAAATGGATAAAGACAGCGCCCTATTTTAAAACAGCTGAAAGGAGTGTCAAGGTATGGCGGAGATGGCTAGAAAAAGCAAAGATTTTCATCATGTCTCTCGCGGCTGGAACGCCGTATTGCACCTGATCGCCGGTATTTTTTCGTTTATGTGTGTGTTTCCCTTTATCTTTGTTGTGATTATTTCCTTTACCGATGAGAAGACGCTGGCAACAGACGGTTACCGGCTGCTGCCGGCCAAATGGAGTCTCGAAGCTTACCGCTTCGTGTTTGAGAGCGGCGACTCTCTGCTTCGTTCGTATGGCGTAACGATCGTTGTCACGCTGGTAGGTACGATCCTTAGCTTGGCAATGATTGCGCTTTATGCTTACGCGATTTCTCGGAAGAGCTTCCGGTACCGGAGATTTTTCTCCGTATTTGCGATTGTGACCATGCTGTTTAACGGAGGGATGATTCCAACCTATATGGTGGTATCCCAGCTGATGGGTCTGAAAGATACGTTGTGGGCGCTAATTTTGCCGCTTGCAATGAATGCGTTCTACATCATGATCTTACGTACGTTTTATAGTACAAGCGTTCCTGAAGCAGTTATTGAATCGGCGCGGATTGACGGTGCCGGCGATTTCTATATTTTCCTGCGGATCGTCTTGCCGCTGTCGCTCCCAGGTCTTGCTACGATCGGCTTGTTCAGCACGCTGGGTTACTGGAACGACTGGTTTAACGCACTTCTGTATATCGACAATCCGAATTTGGTGCCGCTGCAGTCGATGCTGATGCGGATCGAATCGAGTATTGCGTTTATTCAGCAAAACTCGCAGAACACTTCGCTTAGCTTGGCCGCGATGCAATCTATTCCGCAGGACACTTCGCGGATGGCGATGGTCGTGCTGGCAACGTTGCCAATTATTTTTGCATATCCGTTCTTTCAACGGTATTTTGTACAAGGACTTACGGTAGGCGCTGTCAAAGAATAAATATAGCTTCATCCAACCTTCTCGATGCTGAAAAGTGAATTTTCTAGTTTGAATCATTTTTGAACTCTTTTGGAATCAAGGAGAAAAATGAAAGGAGCGAGGTGGAGATGTTGCTATATAAAGACAGCTCGAAGCCCATCCCGGAACGAGTAGAGCATTTGCTCGGGCTGATGACATTGGAAGAAAAGGCCGGCCAGCTGGTTCAGCCCTTCGGCTGGCAGACCTATGAGCATAAAGATGGAGAGATTAAGCTGACCGAAGCGTTTAAGGCGCAGGTGAAAAACGGCGGCGTCGGTTCGTTATACGGCGTACTGCGCGCCGATCCGTGGACGGGCGTGACGCTGGAAACCGGCTTGTCGCCGCGCGAAGGTGCGGAGGCGGTGAACGCCATCCAGCGGTACGCCATCGAGAACTCGCGCCTCGGCATCCCGATTCTGATCGGGGAAGAGTGCTCGCACGGCCATATGGCCATTGGCGCCACGGTGTTTCCGGTACCGCTGTCGCTCGGCAGCACCTGGAACGTGGAGCTGTATCGCGAGATGTGCCGGGCGGTGGCCCGGGAGACGCGCGCCCAGGGCGGCGCGGTCACGTATTCTCCAGTCCTCGACGTTGTGCGTGATCCCCGCTGGGGCCGGACCGAAGAATGCTTTGGCGAAGACGCTTATTTGATCAGCGAAATGGCCGTGGCTTCGGTCGAAGGCTTGCAAGGGGAGAGCTTGGACGGAGAGGACAGCGTGGCGGCTACGCTGAAGCACTTCGTCGGCTACGGCAGCTCCGAGGGCGGCCGAAATGCCGGCCCAGTCCATATGGGACGGCGCGAACTGCTGGAGGTCGACCTGCTGCCGTTCCGCAAGGCGGTGGAAGCCGGTGCGGCTTCGATCATGCCGGCCTACAACGAGATCGACGGCGTTCCATGTACGACCAATGAGGAATTGTTGGACGGCGTCCTGCGCGGCGAGTGGGGGTTTGACGGCATGGTCATCACCGACTGCGGCGCGATCGACATGCTCGCCTCCGGCCACGATGTGGCAGAGGACGGACGGGACGCGTCGATCCAAGCGATCCGCGCGGGCATCGATATGGAGATGTCCGGCGTGATGTTCGGCAAGCATCTGGTGGAGGCGGTACGGTCGGGACAGCTGGAGGAGGAAGTGCTCGATCGCGCGGTACGCCGCGTATTGACGCTGAAATTCCGCCTCGGGCTGTTTGAACGTCCGTACGCCGACCCAGAGCGGGCCGAGCGGGTGATTGGCAGCGCGGAACATGTGGAGCTGGCCCGGCAACTGGCCAGCGAAGGCGTTGTGCTGCTCAAGAACAAAGACGGCGTGCTGCCGCTGTCGGCGGACGCCGGTACCATCGCCGTTATCGGGCCGAACGCCGATGCGGGGTACAACCAGCTGGGCGACTACACCTCGCCACAGCCGCGGTCCAAGGTTACGACCGTGCTCGGCGGAATCCGCAGCAAGCTGGCTGAAACGCCGGAACGGGTGCTGTATGCGCCGGGTTGCCGGATCAACGGCAATTCCCGGGAAGGTTTTGACGTGGCGTTGTCTTGCGCGGAGAAGGCGGATACGGTGGTTATGGTCGTGGGTGGCTCAAGCGCACGGGACTTTGGCGAGGGGACCATTGACCTTCGCACCGGCGCTTCCAAAGTGACCGACAATGCGGAGAGCGACATGGATTGCGGCGAAGGCATTGACCGCATGAACCTCAGCTTATCCGGCGTACAGCTGGAGCTGATTCAAGAAATTCATAAATTGGGTAAGCCGCTCGTGGTGGTTTATATCAACGGACGGCCGATTGCCGAGCCGTGGATCGACGAGCACGCCGATGCGATCCTCGAAGCCTGGTATCCGGGGCAAGAAGGCGGGCATGCGATCGCCGACATCCTCTTCGGCGACGTGAATCCATCGGGACGTCTGACGATCTCGATTCCAAAGCATGTTGGACAGGTTCCGGTCTACTACCACGGCAAACGTTCGCGGGGCAAACGGTATCTGGAAGGCGATTCGCAGCCGCGTTATCCGTTTGGGTACGGACTGAGCTATACCGAATTCACCTATAACAATTTAAAGCTGGAGTCCGATACGATTAATAAGGACGGCTCAACGAAGGTGACGGTTGAAGTGACGAACGTCGGCGAACGTGCTGGTGCGGAAGTCATTCAACTGTATATTACCGATGTTGCAAGTAAGGTAACCCGGCCGGCGAAGGAGTTGAAAGGCTTCCGTAAAATATTCCTGCAACCGGGCGAGACCCAGACCGTGGAATTTACGGTCGGTCCAGAGCAGCTGCAATACATCGGCCAGAATTATAAACCGGTGGTGGAGCCGGGCGAATTCCGGGTGCACGTCGGCAAGAACGTAAATGATACGCTGAGCGCCAATCTCTTTGTGCGGGAGGATTAATTGATATGGAACGCATCAGACGTTTTATCCGGGAACTATCGGAAGCCCAGTGGCTGGATCAAATCCAGCTGCGCGGGTGGGAGATCACTTCTTCCGTATACCAGGTTCCCGGCAGCTACACGAAGGAAACTGAATATTCGGAGGGACAAGCCTTCGAGCGCTTCCCTAGCACGCAGGGAACCACGTATTTCTTCCGTACCCAGCTGGAGATTCCGAAAGGGTGGCGCGGCGGGCAGGTGGGCCTCATCTTTGCCTCCGGCGGCGAAGGGCTGCTGCGCATCAATGGCAAATCGGCCCAGGGCCTGGACCGGAACCATACGTTCGTGACGCTTCCGCAGGAGTCGGGACAAGGCCCGCTCTCGCTGGAAATCGAGCTGTATGACCCGATCCCTGAACCGGTGGATCCGCTGAACCAACAAGCGGTGATTCAGCCGCCGATTTCGCGGATCGACAGCCGTCTGGTACTGGTGAACCGGCCGGTGCAAAGCTTGATGTATACGGCAACGGTTGTCCGCGATGCCACGGTGCTGCTGCCGGAACAGGATTTTCGGCGCACCCGCCTGATCGAGGCGCTGTATGCCGCCATGGACGGGTTCGTGGCGCTGGACAAGGAAGCGATTCGCGAGGGTGGAGCGATTACCGAGCTGGAACAGCGGCTCACCGAGCGGGTGAAGGCGATCGGCGGCAATGCCGAAGGCCTGATCCACATGGTCGGCCAGTCGCATATCGACATCGCCTGGCTGTGGCCGGTGCGGGAGACGGTGCGCAAGACGAGCCGGACGTTCTCGACGGTTGATGCGCTGATGCGCGAATACCCGGAATACCGCTACACCCAAAGCCAACCGCTGCTGTTCGCCTTCCTGAAAGAGAACGACCCCGAGTTGTACGAGCGGGTGAAGGCGCGGATCAAGGAGGGGCGCTGGGAATTGGTTGGCGGCATGTGGGTAGAGCCGGATTTGAACCTGCCAAGCGGCGAATCGCTGATGCGGCAGATGCTGTACGGGCAACGTTTCTATCAGGAGGAGTTCGGCTTCACCTCGGAGATTGAATGGCTGCCAGACACGTTTGGTTATTGCGCATCATTGCCGCAAATTTTGAAGCATGGCGGGATTCGCTATTTTATGACGACCAAGCTTGGCTGGAACGACACTAACGTATTCCCGTACGACCTGTTCCATTGGGTCGGCATTGACGGCACGCCAATGCTGTCGTATCTGAACCACGGCGTAAATGAAAATACGTTGCCGAAGGACGTTCACGATCACTGGCAATCGTATCGCCAAAAAGCGGTCCATCCGGAGCAAATGCTGCTTTACGGACATGGCGACGGCGGCGGCGGGGTGACCCGTGAAATGCTGGAGTACATTCACCGCGCTGATCTGATGGTAGGTCAGCCGGCAAGCGAATATAGCACGGCAGCGGAGTTCTTTGCTGGCATCGAAGCGGCGCAGCCGAAATTGCCGGCATGGCACGGCGACCTGTACCTTGAATTGCACCGGGGGACGTATACGACCCACGGGCGCAACAAGCGCAGCAATCGCAAAGCGGAGATCCTGTACCGCGAGGCGGAGCTATGGAACGCGTTGGCCGCTCCGGCGATGCTGAAGGATCAGCAACGCGAGGCGCAAAGCACGCTGCAGGAGGGCTGGAAGCTGATCCTGTTGAACCAGTTCCACGACATCATTCCGGGTTCGGCGATTACCGAAGCGTACGAGACATCGACGAAAGAATATGGAGAGATTTTTGAGAAAGGAAACGCCGGGCTGCGTCAGGGCCTGACGACTTTGGCTGAACGGGTATCGACCACGGGCGAAGGTACGCCGTACATCGTCTTTAACAGCCTAGGCTGGACGCGCGATGTGATCGTGTCCCTTCCGGAACAAGCTTATCGGAGCGGCGCGGCTGCATACGACGAGCAGGGGACACGGCTTGAGCTGGATGTGCGGACGGATCTTGGCGGAGAAACCGCGGCTTGGGTCCGCGTGCCGGAGGTTCCGGCGTTTGGCTACAAGACGATTTGGCTGCGGAACGAAGCGGGAGCAGTTGCCCGAACTAAGGCGGATTCCCTGGACGGAAGCCAAGCGTTCCAAGGCGAGTGGGAAACGGAGTTCTACCGCCTGAAATTTAACGACCGCGGCGAGATCGTCAGCCTGTGGGATAAGGAAGCCGGACGGGAGATCGTGAAATCCGGGGAAAGCGCAAACCGCTTCCACTTCTATCACGACCGTCCTACGCTGTGGGATGCTTGGGACATTGACCCGCGCTATGAACAGCAACCGGCCGGCGAGGCTGTATTGCTGGAGAGCGGTCTGGTTGCAAGCGGGCCCGTCCAAGACGTACTGCGCTTCCGCTGGAGTATTGGTCAATCGGAAATCACGCAGGATCTGATTCTGTATCATCACAACAAGCGGATTGATTTCCAAACGAAGGTGAATTGGAACGAAGCTCACAAGCTGCTGAAGGTTGGGTTCCCCATCGACCTCGTTACGGACAAAGCGACTTACGAAATTCCGTTCGGGGCGCTGGAACGTCCAACACATCGCAATACGAGCTGGGAGCAGGCGCAATTTGAGGTGTGCGGACACCGGTTCGCCGACGTTTCCGAACGCGGATACGGCGTCAGCCTGCTAAATGACTGCAAATACGGCTACGACATCCAAGGCAGCACGATTCGCCTGTCGCTGCTGCGGGCGCCAAAATGGCCGGACGTGACCGCCGATCTGGGCGAGCATGAATTTACGTATTCGCTGTACCCGCACCAAGGCGACTGGCAGACTGCGCACACGGTGCGCGCGGCGGCAGAGCTCAACCATGCGCCGGCAGTATGGGCGGCTGAATCGCATGAAGGCTCGCTGCCTTCCACCGGGGCGTTGCTCGGGTTTACAGGCGAGCACGTGGTGCTCGACACGGTGAAACTGGCCGAGGACGGCGACGGCGTGATCCTGCGCCTGTACGAATCGGCAGGCGGCCGCGAACGCGTGGCGCTAAATTGGAACGAGCCGGTTTCGGCGGCGTTCCGGTCCGACGCTTTGGAGCGGGAGCTGGAGCCGATTACGCTGGCGGACGGAGGGCGGATCGAGCTCGATTTTGCCCCGTATGAAATTAAGACGCTGAAGTTGAAGTAATGGGTGAAGATGGGTTGGTGCACGTTGGCAGCGGGAAGTCAGCTCGCAAGTTAACGGGACGGTTAGCAAGATAGTCAGAAGATAGTTGACGGGAACGTTAGCTGGAATGCTAGCAGGTTAGCAGGAATGGTGGCAGGAAAGCTATCAGACTGTTAACTGGAAAAAGTACCGCTAATTCAGCCGTTTTCTTAGGATGGATGTAATTTAACTGGAATTTCTACCGTTAATTTAACGAATTTTCGCCGACTTCGGCCAATGAGGCTAAATTAACTGTACGATTTACCGTTAAATGAACGATTTAGCGGGAAACTGGCGAATTAGCAGTAGGATTTACCGTTAATTTGCAGATTGCCCGTCGCCCGCCAGCCCAACCGCCCTCAAGATCATAGAAGCGAAACGAAACGAAGCCAAATGAAATGACCTATAAAGGAGCGAGAAGACAAGCTCATGGAACAATTTAGACTCCCGAAAATACCGATGCCGCCGCTGGAATTGCCGCAATCCATTAAGGATGTACTGGCCGAGGCCGAAACGAAACTGGCGCATCGTCCGAAATTGCTGCAGCTGTTCAAGAATTGTTTTCCGAACACGCTCGAGACGACAACCAAGCTGATGGACGACGGAACCACCTTCGTCATCACCGGAGACATCCCGGCTTCTTGGCTGCGCGATTCCGTGGAGCAAGTAATCCACTATGTGCCGTTCGCCAAGAACGATCCCGATTTGCAGCGGATCATCAGCGGACTGATCAAACGCCATATTCATTATGTTCATATCGATCCGTACGCGAACGCATTTAACGAGTCGGCCAACGACTGGCACTGGAATACAACTGACGTGACCGAGATGTCCCCATGGGTGTGGGAGCGCAAATTCGAAATCGACTCCTTGTGCTTCGTGGTCCGCTTGGCCTACACGTATTGGAAGGAAACGGAGCAGACCGATATTTTTGATGCCGGCTTTAAATCCGCAATGCGGAAAATCTACGAAGTGTTCAAAACCGAGCAGCATCACTTCGAGAAATCGCCATATCGCTTTACCCGCAACAACGGAATCCCTACCGATTCCTTGCGGAACAACGGAATGGGCATGCCGGTGAACTATACGGGAATGATCTGGTCGGGCTTCCGTTCCAGCGACGACGCCTGCGATTTCCATTACAACATTCCGGGCAACATGTTTGCGGTTGTGGCGCTGCGTCAAATGCAGGAATTCGCCGAGTGGGTCTTCCGCGACATGGACTTCCTGGCCGAACTGAAGGAGCTGGAGTTTGAGGTTGACCACGGCATTAAGCTGTACGGGATCTACCGCCATCCGGAATTCGGTCCGATTTACGCCTACGAAACCGACGGCTTTGGCAACTACTGCTTGATGGATGACGCCGGCACGCCGGGCCTCATGTCCATTCCGTACCTGGGCTACGTTAGCGCAGACGATCCGATTTATCAAAATACACGGCGTTTTGCCCTGAGCAAAGAGAATCCGTTCTACTTCGAAGGCAAAGCAGCCAAAGGCATCGGCAGCCCGCATACACCAGAGAATTACATCTGGCATATGGCCTTGTCGATGCAGGGGCTCACCGCGCAAACGAAGGAAGAGAAGCTGGAAATGATCGCAATGCTGGAGGCGACCGACGCCGGAACCGGCTACATGCATGAAGGCTTCCACGCCGACGATCCAAATACGTTTACGCGCAAATGGTTCGCTTGGTCGAACAGCTTGTTCTCGCAGCTGGTGTACCAGGCGATGCAGGAAGGTATATTGTAACGCATCGATCTGCAAGCGGCGCTGAAAGTGTCCGTTAGGATGCGAACGCGCCCCCAATTCATATCCCACATATCTCAAAGGAGACTTGACCATGAGCAAAATTATCGGCGAACCTTTAAAAAATATCCCTTGGCAAGACAAACCGGCCGGCTCGAACGCCCCGGTATGGCGTTACTCTCAAAACCCAATCATAGAGCGTCATGCGATCCCGAACTCCAACAGCGTGTTTAACTCCGCGGTCGTGCCTTTTGAAGGCGGATTTGCCGGTGTGTTCCGCTGCGATTCGCGTTCGGTCAGCATGGATATTTTTGCAGGATTCAGTGACGACGGCATCAACTGGAAAATCAACCACGAGCCAATCCAATTCGAAGGCGACGAGGAAGTGACCAAACGGGAATACCGCTACGACCCGCGCGTCTGCAAAATCGGCGACCGCTACTACATCACCTGGTGTAACGGCTACCATGGCCCAACGATCGGTATTGCGTACACGACGGACTTCAAGACGTTCCATCAGCTGGAAAACGCCTTTTTGCCGTACAATCGCAATGGTGTGCTGTTCCCGCGCAAGATCGGTGAACGTTACGCGATGCTCAGCCGCCCAAGTGACACGGGCCACACGCCGTTTGGCGATATTTTCTACAGCGAAAGCCCAGACCTGACCTTCTGGGGCAAACATCGCTATGTGATGGGTACGATTAACGGCGATGCTTCTGCATGGCAATCGAAAAAAATCGGCCCAGGACCGGTTCCGATCGAAACCGACCAAGGCTGGCTGCTGATCTACCACGGCGTCATCAATACCTGCAACGGCTTCGTTTACCGCATGGGCTGCGCCTTGCTGGACATCGACAAACCGTGGATCGTCAAAGCGCGTTCGCGTAACTATATCCTCGGTCCAGAAGAGCTGTACGAATGCGTCGGCGACGTGCCAAACGTGACGTTCCCTTGCGCCGCTTTGACTGACGCCGAAACCGGCCGGATCGCGATCTACTACGGCTGTGCGGATACAGTTACCGGCCTGGCCTTCACTACCGTGGACGAGCTGCTGAAGTACATGGAAGAATATCCGCTGGAGACAGAAGCGTAAGGAACAAAAGCTCATCTACCAAATTACAAACCACGGAGGAAAGCGGGGGTTAGAGAAATGAGCAAGCAAAGAACGGCCCATATCATCTCCCATACGCACTGGGACCGGGAATGGTATTTGCCGTACGAGAAGCATCACGTTCGTCTGGTTGAGCTGGTGGATGCGCTGCTCGATAAGCTGGACGGTGATTCGGCGTTCCGCAGCTTTTATCTCGACGGTCAAACGATCATCATCGAAGATTACTTGCAAGTACGACCGGAGAACAAGGAGCGTCTGGAAAAATACATCCGCGAAGGCCGCATCCTCATCGGACCTTGGTACATTTTGCAGGATGCGTTCCTAACGAGCGGAGAAGCGAATATCCGCAACATGCAAATCGGCCATCAGGACGCGTTAAAATACGGTGCGCCCGCGAAGATCGGCTATTTCCCCGACACCTTCGGCCTCGTCGGGCAAATCCCGCAATTGATGTTGCAATCCGGGATTCGTAACGCCTTTTTTGGCCGCGGCGTGAAGCCGACCGGCTTCAACAATACCGTATCCGACGGCGGGTATGAGTCCTCCTTCTCAGAGCTGATCTGGGAAGGACCGGACGGCTCCAAGGTGCTGGGGATCCTGTTCGCCAACTGGTATTCCAACGGCAATGAGGTGCCGGTGGACGAAGCGGAAGCGAAGGCGTTCTGGGATCGCAAGCTGGCGGATGCGGAGAAATACGCAGCCACCGGCGAGCTGCTCTTCATGAACGGCTGCGACCATCAGCCGCTGCAACTGGACCTGCCGGAAGCGATTCGTACGGCGGAGAAGCTGTACCCGGACACGAAGTTCATCCATTCGAACTTCCCGGATTATTTGCGCGAGCTGGAAGCGGCGCTGGAAGGCCGCGAGCTGTCCACCGTCAAGGGCGAGCTGCGCAGCCAGCGCACCGACGGTTGGGGGACGCTGGTGAACACCGCCTCCTCGCGCGTGTATCTGAAGCAGATGAACCAGGTCGGCCAGGCCTTGCTGGAAAAAGTCGCTGAGCCGCTCGCCTCGATCGCGAATCTGCTCGGGAAGGATTACCCGCATCACCTGTTTACGTATGCGTGGAAAACCTTGATGCAAAACCATCCGCACGACAGCATTTGCGGATGCAGCGTAGACGAGGTTCACCGCGAGATGGTCACCCGCTTCGCGAAGAGCCGCCACGTTGCTGAGGCGCTCATCGACGACAGCAAGCGGGTGATCGCGGATGCGGTGAACACCTCCGTCTTCGCCCAGTATGGCGAAGACCCGCTGCCGCTGGTCGTGTTTAACACGACCGGCTGGAGCCGCACGGGCACAGTGTCCATCGAGCTGGACGCTGCCCGCCTGTATTTGCGCGACGGCCTCGGCCTCGAGGAGACCGGCCGCCGCATGAAGGCGGTCGACCTGTCAGGCCGCGAGCTGGTCGACGAGCAGGGGAACACGGTGCCTTGCACGGTGGAGGATCTCGGGCTGCTGTTCGGCTATGATTTGCCGGACGACAAGTTCCGTCAGCCGTACATGTGCCGCCGCGTCAAGCTGACGTTCCAGGCTTCCGATGTGGCTGCGCTGGGTCTGCGCACCTATGCGTGGGTGCGCCGGAAATCGGCGGCAGCTGCCACCAAGCCGGCCTCGTTGTTCACGGGCAACCGGGTCATGGAGAACGAGAACCTGAAGGTGGAAATTGCCGAAGACGGATCGTTTACATTGACCGATAAAGCGACGGGCCAAGTGTACCGTGATCTCGGCGTCTATGAGGACACCGGCGATATCGGCAACGAGTACATGTACAAACAGCCGGAAGGCGAAAAGCCGCTGACCACGAAAGGACTGGCTGCGCAAATCCGCATCGTAGAGGACGAACCGTACCGCGCTTCCGTGGAAATTTGCCATGACTGGGAGATCCCGGCGTCCGCTGATGAGAAGCTGGACGAAGAAATGCGCGAGCTGGTTTACTATCCGCACCGCAAAGCGCAGCGCAGCAGCAAGCTGACGACGCTGAAGCTGCGTACGGTCATTTCGCTGGAGGCGGCCGGCAAAGGCGTTCACATCGAGACGACAATCGATAACACGGCGAAGGATCATCGCATCCGTGCCTTGTTCCCAACTGACCTGAAAGCATCGGTCCATCAAGTGGATTCGATGTTTGAAATCGCCGAACGGAGCATTGAACCGGCACCGGAGTGGGAAAACCCAAGCAACACCCAACATCAGCAAGCGTTCGTGGACGTGAGCGGTGAAGGGGCCGGTCTGACCGTAGCCAACCTTGGCTTAAACGAATATGAAGTGCTGCGCGACGGCCGGAACACGATCGCCGTGACGTTGCTCCGCTCTGTGGGCGAGCTCGGCGACTGGGGCTTGTTCCCGACGCCGGAAGCACAGTGCCTGGGCGTGCACACCGCCCGGATGGAACTGATTCCGCATAACGGCGACGGCATTGCGTCCGGCGCGTTTACGGAAGCTTACCAGTTCCAGATTCCGTGGACGCTCAGCCAAACGGAAATGCACGAGGGAACCTTGTCCCCGTCGTATACACCGTTCCAATGGGAAGGCCAAGAGATGGCATTCTCCTCGCTCAAAATGAACGAGACGACCGGCGACCTGCTGCTGCGTTGGTTCAACATGAGCAAGCAAGCATCAGAGCTGACGCTCGGCCTGAACATCCCACATGAGCATTTCTATAAAACAACGATTCTCGAAGAAGAAGCGGCACCGCTGGCCAAGAACGCAGCAGGCAGCTTGTCCCTGCTAGCCGGCCCATGCGAGATCGTAACCATCGGAGTTCGCCGGTAATAATCAGGGGAACGCTTGAACCTGAACCGGGAAGTTAAGGATTAAAGGTTATCCTGCCATAACTTGTTATGTTATGGCGGGGTAACCTTTTTGTTTTGTCTTTGGGGCTTTTTTACGCGATTATCCCTTTTGTTCAGAGAGGTGATAGAGAAAGAGGAAGGAGGAAGGAGGATGAGGACGGCGAGTGAAGGGTGAAGGGTGAGTGGAAGGCACGAAGGAGTAGTGGAAGGCAAACGAAGGGGGAGTGAAGAAAATGGGGGACCGATGATTAGGGTAGGGTCAAAGGAAGAGTATGGTTAGGGATGAGATTAGGGATGAAGTAAGGGATGAGGTAAGGGATCAGGGAAAAGGCGAGAGTGTGGGCGATGGGGATGGAGATGGGGATGGTGGTGGCAAGAGAAGGTGAGCTAGAAGTGGCCATGGTTGATCTCTAGGTGGTCACCTGATTCAATGGGATAATCATGCAAAAGCTCCCGGACAGCAAGGGGCTACACCCTCCAGCATAAACAAACTAATAAAAAATGAGGCATACCAAAGTATACCTCACCTTACTGACACAACACTGTATACGAAATCGAGCGATGTGTCCGGGGAGTTCGAGTTGAGCCTATACCTCGTCCCAGATGCGCCGGACGTTGTCGAAGGCGATGCGGGTGCCTTGGCGGCAGTCCTCCATGCCTTCGTATTCAATGGAGAGGTAGCCGTCGTAGCCGGAAGCCTTCACGATGCGCAGGATCTCCCACAGGTCGAGATCGCCCTGGCCGGCGATGGCGCCGCGCAGGTACTGGCCGCCCGAGCTGCGGAACCAGCCGGCGCCGGGGTCGCGGTTTTCGGGCCGGATGTAGAAGTCCTTGACGTGGACCATTGAGGCGTAGCCGATGTTCTTTTTCACGGCGACGACGGGGTTCTCATCAACGCAAACGAAGTTGCCGACGTCAAGCGTCGTCTTGTAGTTTGGCCGGTCGACGGCATGGATCACCGCTTGCACCCGGTCAGTGGCCTGCACGTAGTAGCCATGGTTTTCCAGGCTGGTCGTGATGCCGTACTGCGCGGCGTAATCGGCGATTTCCCGGCAGGCGTTCGCGATCCGCGGCAGGTCCTCCTGGAACCGGATAATCGAGGTGTCCTGCCGGGAGGCGACGTCGTGCCGCATCAGCTTCACGCCAAGCGCATGGGCATAGTCGACCTCGCGTTTGACGCGGGCGATCTCCGCCCGGTAAGCCTCCTCCGAGTCGACGATGAAGTTGGCGCCGATCGCGTAGTTGGACACGACGATGCCGGCCTTCGCCGCACGCTCACGGATCTGCTCGATGAGACCCGGATCATCATTGAAGTTAAAGCCCAGCGGCACAATTTCGATATGCTCGCCGCCGATCTCGGCCACCCAATCGATGACCTCCAGCAGCGACATCGATCCGGCCTGCATCGCTTGATAGAGGCTGTATGAACTGACTCCCAGTTTCATAAAAAGGTCCATCTCCTTTAGTGATAGTTCCAAGCTAGCTAAGATGAACGTAAACA
>NZ_JALXVO010000046.1:0-33433 GCF_025151705.1 Paenibacillus sp. p3-SID1389
GATGCGCTCCGCCGGACCGTCCAACGCGACGGTTCCGGCGTCCAACACGACGAGCCGCGGCGCAGCCAGCGCGAGCTCGTCCATCCGGCCGGACATCGTCACGATGGTCCGGCCTTCGCCGTGCAGGCGGCGCAGCAGCGCCAGCAGCCGCCGGCGCGAGGCGGCGTCGAGGCTGGCCGCCGCCTCGTCGAGCACGAGCAGCGGCGGCTCCAGCGCCAGCACCGCCGCGATCGCCGTGCGCTGTCGGCCGCCGCCGGACAGCGCGTGCACGGGCGTCAGGCGGCGAGGCGTCAACGCCACCGCCGCCAGCGCGTCCGAGACCCGCCGTTCCAGCTCGGCGGCGGGCACGCGCAGGTTCTCCGGGCCGAAGGCGACTTCGTCTTCGACCCGGCCCTGCACGAGCTGCGCGTCGGGGTCCTGGAACACGACCCCGACGCGCCGGGCGACCTCGCCGATCTCCGCTTCCGCGGGATCGACGCCGTGCACGCGCACTCGGCCCGAGCGGCTCCCTCCCCCGGCGCGGGGAAGATAACCGCTGATCAGCTGCGCCAGGGCCGATTTGCCGCTGCCGCTCGCGCCGACGACCGCCATCCACTCCCCGCGTTCCACGGTGAGCGTCACGTCGCGCAGCGCCGGGACTCCGCCGGGCTCAAACGCATAGCTGACGTCCTGCAGCTCCAATGCCGGTTCCGGCATTTTACGCCTCCGCCCGGCGGCCGACCGCGAAGCGGCGAAGCAGCCCGCTGCTAGCCAACGCATCGCCCAGCAGTTTGACCAACAGCCCGCACAGGATCATGCCGCTTAATACCCGAACGACGAGGGCGATCAGCAGAACATCCATGCCCCACTTCGTATAACCGTACATCTGGGCCGCAAAAAAGAACCACAACGGCACCATCGCCCCGCCGGTAATCAGCAGCATCGGCAAGCTCCAGTTTTTATAACGTACGAGGGCAAAAGCCGCCTCCACAATCACCAAATAACAAGCCGCAGCCACAAAGCAGGACAAAATGCCATACGCCGTTCCCATAAACGCTTGGACAACTGCACCGATACCATAGGTGATCAGGGCCGTCCCCGGTTTGCGGATAATATAATACGCCAGCAATCCGTAAATCATATACAAACCGGTGATCGTTGAGGTGAGGATCGGTCCCCCCAGCCCATTCAGCGCTTGATTCACCGGTGACAGAAACACCGTCATGACCGCGTTAGCCGCTGCCAGCATCGCCATAAGTACAATATCAAGCGTCGTAAAGCGCTGAAGCACTTTGTCGGAACTTCCTTCTTTCACTTGAACCATCCTCTCATCCATTTGAATTGTTAACCACAAGTGATAATTTAGGTTAACAATTTGTCCGCGTCAAGTCCTTTTTTTCAAATTTAACCTGAACTGCCTTATCTCTAGGGCCCGCATGCTTGTAAAAAGTGAACATCCAACAAGTCAAAATCCGTTACAGCATCCACAGGCCCGCAGTCAACACCAAGCTTGCCAGCATCGTCCATACGCCAACCGCCTTCAGCGGCACATCCCGCAAAAATGTGCGCTCCCGGTACGCACCAAAGCCCTTCACGTCCATCGCTCCTGCGGTTTGTTCCACACGCCGAATCGCTCCGGTGAACACGGTGACCAACTGCCCCCGCCACTGCGCAAGCCGTTCTGCAACCCCCCGCGGTTTGCGACCCAACCGAAGTTTACGGGCGGCTGCCGCCTGTCTTCCTTCCTCCGCAAGCAACGGCAAGAACGTCATCGCCAGCGAAACGCCAAACACAAACCGGTAAGGCAGCTTCAAACGGGTCGACATCATCACAACAAAATCCTTGGGATTCGTGGACTCGATATAAGCCAGCGAGGACAAAAACAAATTCACCAGCCGCAAAGTCACGGCGGCAGCGTCCTCAAGCGCAGTGGCCGAAATCGGCAGGAATCCCCCGCCCCCGGCACTTCCCTCCCGAAGCTGCACCGCCAGCGCGGTAACCACAAATAACGGCAGACCAAAGCCTAAGATCCAGGCGATGCGCCGCAATAACCGGGCCCAGCCAATCCCGGCCCCCAGCTTGGCCCCCGCCACCAATACCAGCAGCAAGATCACCTGCCGCTGCAGCTCGTCCCAATGCATGGCAAGCGCAGCGATACAAGCTAATGCGACCAGCTTACTGAGTGGGTCCAAGTGGTGCAGCATTCCGCCGCCGTATTTTTTTTCAGACTTCATCATCGTTAGGTTATTCCTCCCGAGTAATACTCTTTCTTCAACAAAGAATACATCAACAAATCAACAAAACCGTTCTCCGTCTTCTGATACTCCCGCAACAGCCCTTCTTCCATGAACCCAAACGCTTTCAGCAACTTGCGGGAAGCGTTGTTGCGTGGATCTACCAGCGCTTCTATCCGGTTCAGTCCCATCGTCTCGTAGCCGTACGCAAGCAGCATTCGCAGCGCCTCCGACATATACCCGTGCCCCCAATATTCCCGGCCTAGGTCATAGCCGATTTCCCCGCGATAAGCCCCGGCCAGCTCCCAAACATTAAAGCCGCAGCTGCCAATCAGCTTCTGTTCATCCTTCAGCTCAATGCCAAAACGTAGCGTATCCTCGCTCTCAGATAAACCATTCAGCAGGTTAATCATTGCCCAAGTATCCTCCACCGAGGCAAACGGCGGAAGATTCATATACTTAATGACTTCCGGATCGCTCCAATACCGAAACATCACCTCGGCATCGCTTCGCTCCATCCGCCGCAGCCTTAGCCGTTCGCTTTCCAGCACAGGAATGTCTCCGCCGCATTTGTACACGCCCGCCTTCTCCCCCTTTCCACCTGTGGTCATTAATCGCTACATCCTTTACTAGCTAATCATATCGGAATGGGCTCGTCAAAGGGACGGGGTAAATTTTCCGTATGGCGATTTTCCTTCCAACTTTTCGGTGATACTATAAAAACGTAAGAGAGCTTCACGGATAGGCTCGCAAGGAGGAACCCAGCGACATGGTATTTACGATCGTTATTTTGTTCTTCATGCTGATTGTATTGGCATTCGTAAGCGGCTTGCCGCGGTTTGCGGTGCGCCAAATCACCCAGATGCGGCTGCAGACGAACGAGAGCATTTACGAGTATTTGGAACGAACCGGGGTATTTACCCGCGACCAATTCGAACGGCTGCCCAAACGACAGGTTCAAGTCCGATCCCGAGATGGGCTGAAGCTCAACGGGTATGTTTTGGAACTGTTTCCTGGAAGCCAACGCTGGATGATCATCGTACACGGCTATACGGTTTCCTTGCTCGCCTCCACGCAATACATTGACGTGTTCCGGAAGGCAGGGTTTAACATTCTGCTGGTCGATCAACGTCGACATGGCGGCAGTGAAGGAAACTACACGACCTATGGATATCAGGAAAAATACGATGTCCAAGCCTGGGTAAACTGGATTTTGGAGAATTACGGGGAGAATAGTGTGATCGGCCTGCATGGCCAATCTTTGGGGGGTGGAACGGTGCTGGAGTATCTTGCCATCGCCCATCCGAACGTGAAATTTGTGATCGCGGACTGCCCTTACTCGGACTTGACGGAGCTCATTCGACATCAGATCACCAAGCTGAACAAGCTTCCGGCCAAACCGCTCTTGCCGCTGGTCGATAAGCTGCTGCATCGCAAAGCCGGCTTCCGGCTGCACCAGGTCAGCCCAATTAAAGCCGTTGAGAACAGCAAGCTGCCGGTGTTATTCATCCACGGTACGGAGGACAACTACGTTCCGACTTATATGAGCCGGGAAATGTACCAAGTGAAGCCTGAACCTAAAGAACTGCTGCTCGTGGAAGGCGCGGTCCATGCCAATGCCTACGGCATCAACCCGAAGCGGTATGCCGAAGTGGTACATGGCTTCATCGAGAAGGTTCTTGGCGCGGAAATGCCAGAGGCCGCTTACTTGCCGAGCATTTGACTTTGGGCCATCACGATATACTGGTCCAGGCGCTGGCTTATTTCCAGAATGGCGCCGCTGCTGAAGTTATCTTGAGTAGCGGCATTCATCAATTCCGTGCGCAGGTGCTCGATGGTCGCCTTCAAGTCGTTGCTGATTTTATTATTGGTACGGCTTGTGCCTCGGAGAGATTGAGGTACCATAAAAATCACCTTTTCATTAATCTTGTCCCTATTTTACCGCATGATGCCAAAAAACATATTTTGCAAATTTGATAAAAAATAGCACTGAGTGTCGGACTTTGTAAGATATAAACGGTTCTTCGCTCTTAGGGATGCTATCCCTCGACAAAAAACTTCTTTATAATAGTTGTATCGCTGCCGGCAACCTTATCTCGCCCGCAGTTTTTAAGGAGGGAATCATGCATGTTTCATGCCAATGAATATAGCGGTACCCGCGAAGAGCGGCAGCAAGCCGTCTTGTCGCAGCTTCAAGCGCTCATCAGCGGGGAGACTAACCAGGTAGCCAATCTAGCCAATGCGGCTGCGCTGTTGAACCATTACCTGGAGGATATCAACTGGGTCGGCTTTTACTTATACGACGGCAACGAGCTGGTGCTCGGACCGTTTCAAGGCCTGCCGGCCTGCATCCGGATCCCGCTTGGCAAAGGGGTCTGCGGCACCAGCGCAGAACGCCGCGAAACGCTGCGGGTGGAGGATGTCCACGCTTTTCCAGGCCACATTGCCTGTGATGCGGCATCCAACAGCGAGATCGTCGTACCGATCGTTAAGGAAGACCGGCTGATCGGCGTCCTGGACATCGATAGTCCGCGGAAAGGACGCTTTGACGCGGAAGACCAAGCGTTCCTCGAACAATTTGTGGCGACGCTGGCCCAGCAGCTGCCGGTTCCCGCTTAACGGGGATTACACTTCAACTGCGACTGTTACTCAGACTGGGATCCTTACCCCAACTCACTCTCACTGTAGTCGCTGCGATTCCTGCAAAAGTGCAGTTATTTTAGTCAAAATGGGAGAAAATCACGAAATTGATGCAAAAGTGCAGTTTTTTTCGCTCGAAACGCCGGATTTCCGGAAATGGGCAGAAAAAGCCTGCACTTTTGCAGTTTTTTAGCTCCAAATCGTACTTTTGACAGAAAAAACTGTACTTTTGCAGCTATCTCCCCCCTAGCGAACAAAACTAAAGCGCGAGCCTAAGGACCGAACGAAACGGACCTCTAAACTCGCGCTCTTTCATTATGCCTGACGCCTGGCTAACTACCGCGCAAAGTTAATCCTCCCCCGGTTTCTTGATAATCATCAAGCCTTCCACGTGCCGTTTGCTCATCAGCTTGCGCTTTTTCCGGTTTTCCTTCGAGTCGAACACGATATCCAAATCGTAATCCTCCGGATACAGAGACTCGCTCTTAAGATAAGGCTTTAATCGCTTATGGTTCACCTTGATTTTCTGCTTCTGCACCTGAACTAACGCCATTCCTCGCAAATCCGGCGGTTCCACGACGATACCAATCTTCCCGATGGAAGTGACGAGAACGGCGTCGCCCACCTCAAACTTGCGGGACGGCGGAAGGGCTGCTTCTCCGGTTGCCGCCTCAGCGTCAGCGGGTTTCCCGGCCCCCGTTACGGTCTCCGTTCCTCCGCCGTTCAAGCCTGCTGCTCGCTGGGGCTTCAGCTGTCCCTTAGCTCCCGAACCTTTCCCCGGCTCCCCCGCTGCTCGCGAACTCCCGGGCACAGAAGCTGCCTTATCCCGTGCATCCCGCGCAGCCGCTGATGGCTTCGCGGGTACGATCTCATCCCAACGCAGACCGCCGCTGCCAGAGCCATCGGTGGATTGCTGGCGGCTGACGATATGCTGCGAGCGTTCGATGATCCCGCCGGACATCCCCAGCTTGCGGGCGATTTCGATCGCATAACTGCGGCCGGACTGCCCGATGGTCAGGCGGTACAGCGGACGCAGCGTCTCGGCGTCGAATTCCATCCGCGCGTTCTCAAATCCCTCCGCCCGGGAAGCGAAGGTCTTGAGTTCGTTGAAATGGGTCGTGACCATTACCGTCGACCCTTTCCGGGCGAACTCCTCCAGGATCGCAATCGACAAGGCGATCCCTTCGCCTGGATCGGTGCCCGCCGCCAGCTCATCGATCAGCACCAGGGTAGCGGGGCCCGACTCTTTCAGGATTTGTACCAGCGCGCCGATCTGAGCGGAGAACGTGCTGAGTGACTGCTCCAGGTTCTGGCCGTCCCCGATGACAGCGCGGATGCCCTGGTACACCGCAAACCGGCTATCCGGCGAGACCGGCACCAGCAGACCCGATTGCACCATCAATGTCAGCAGACCAAACGTCTTCAGGACGACCGTTTTCCCGCCGGTATTGGGACCGGTGATGATCAGCGTCCGGTAATCCGTACCGATCGCCATATCCAGCGGCACCATCGTCTGCAGCAGCTTCGGATGCTTGGCGCCGCGAATCACCGTCTCTCCGGTCTCGCTGAGCTGCACCTCGGTCCCGCCGATTGCCGCAGCGTATTTTGCCTTAGCGAAAATAAAGTCATACAACCCTGTAATCTCGATATTCCGAATCAGGTCAGCCGCTTCCCGTTCGACCAATCCGGCGAGGTATCCGAGGATTTTCGCTTCCTCCCGGGCCTCTTCGCCTTGAAGCAGCTCCAGCTCGCTTTGCAAGGCTGCCACCTCCTGGGGCTCGATGAACGCGGTCTGCCCGCTGGTCGATTGGTCCAGCATACGCCCATTAACTTGCTTGTAGTAGTCTTTTTTCACCGGGATCACGTATCTGCCGCCGCGTACGCTTACGATGTTCTCCTGCAAAATCGAGGCGTGACGAGCCATAACAGCCTGAATCCGCTTCTGGATCCGCTCTTTGACGATGCTGATTTTTTTACGTATCTTCTCCAGCTCCCGGCTGGCGTCATCCATAATCACTCCGTGCCGAATACAACGGAGAATCTCCTGCTGCAGTGCAGGCAAATCCTGCAAATCGGTCGCATAAATGCCGATTCGCCAGGCCAGCTCGCCTTTGGCAGCCATATATTTCTTGAGTTGCCCGCAGCTGTGCAGGAACATCTGCACTGCCGTCAAATCCTGCTCCGTGAACAGATACCCTGTGCCCAGCAATGAGACGACCTGCTCGATCCCTTCCAGCGAAGGCAGCGGGACACTGGCTCCCTTCCTGTACAGGGCGACCGCCTCCGCCGTTTCCGCAATCGCCCGTTCGATGGCCCGCTTCTCCACCATCGGTGCGAGCTCTTCGATGCGTTTCCGTCCGGCATAAGATACCGCGTATCCCAGCAATTCCCGTTTGATGCTTTCATATTCCAATGTACTTAGCGAAAATCTCTCCAAGGGAAATCCTCCTTCAAAATGGTTGATCTTCCTTCTTTCCGGAATAAAAAAAGGCAAAGGACGCACGTATGCCATCCTTTGCCTAT
This sequence comes from Paenibacillus sp. p3-SID1389, assembly GCF_025151705.1. Taxonomy (NCBI): domain Bacteria; kingdom Bacillati; phylum Bacillota; class Bacilli; order Caryophanales; family Paenibacillaceae; genus Paenibacillus; species Paenibacillus sp. p3-SID1389. The sequence continues at coordinate 7,377 of NZ_JALXVO010000046.1, forward strand.
ACTTCTCCCGCTCTCTGCCGATCCGGGTAATCAAAAAAGCCGTGCTGAAAACAGCACGGCTTGATCGTTATCAAGATAACGGCAGCTAATGGGGAGCTGCAAGATGCTTTCGCGTGTGTTCTTAACTATTCATAGACCGAAACAAGCGTACGGAAAAATACATGCGCGCTTAAAACTCAAGCGGCACGTTCCTGTACTCGTGTCTCTGTCCCTATGAAATTACTAGTTAAGAACCTTCACCGACATCAAGATCTCTCCTCTTTCGATCACGAAGCATTATTCCGAAAAGAAGGAATACGTTTAATTTACCAAAAAGGGGCGTTATCCGTCAATAATACGGCTTTCGACGCGTTGCATACGGCTTTAAGTGGAATATCTTGCTAATTGAGTGAATTGATTAATTTTATTCTTGCGGCCATTTCATGTATTATATATGGGGTGTTAAAATTGTAAACTCGGCATTAATTTCAACTAAGGAGTTTTTACGGAAAGGAAGGAAACGAAGTGTCACAGTTCAATCGCATCCGGCTCGCCAGCATCAAGCCGTTTGTCTTTTTCTCTGTCATTATGATCTTCAAGATTTATCTCGTCTGGACGGCTATCTTTGATGTAGTACCCGCTTGGGGGCCATTGTTGAAGGAAATCCCGTTTATCTGGATTTTGTTCTGCTTGATTGAATGGTTCTCCTCCAAACGTAAGATCGGCCTTTATTTAACCGTCAATTTGATCGTTACAGCCATTTTCTTCGCCGCTGTTATGTACCATAAATATTATGGGGTTATCGTGAATTACACTGCCCTGCAGCAGGTGAATCAAGTCACCGCGGTGAAGAACAGCGTGTTCTCCCTGCTGGCGCCTTATTATCTGCTGATCTTTATGGACATCGTGGTGATCGGCTTCTGGTTGTTCCGGAAGAAACGCGCCGAGAAGCTAAAAGCTTTATTTAATCTAAGAAAAGCCAGCACCGGCGTCATTACCGGAATTTTCGCCTTTTCCCTGCTGCTGTGTATCTTTAATGTATGGCCGAACCGGGCCAGCATGAATGAGATCAAACAGGCCGAGCAAATGGGCATCCTGAACTATGAAACGTACACGATTTTCTCCAGCGCCAAGAAGGAAGAACTGGTTGACAAGGACCAGATCTCGCAAGAGAAAATCAATAACCTGAAAGGCATTACCATCCCAGCGGAACCGAAATATTTTGGTGCGGCCAAAGGCAAAAACCTGATCATCATTCAGATGGAATCGTTCCAGAACTTCCTGATTGACCTGAAGATCGATGGTCAGGAAGTCACGCCAAACATGAATAAACTTGTTAAGGAAAACACCTATTTCAAGCATTTCTATCAAATGGTCGGACAAGGGAACACCTCTGATGCCGAGTTTGTTGTGAACACCTCGTTCTACATTCCGTACAATGAGGCCGCAACGCAAAACTATCCGGACAAGGATCTGCCAAGCTTGCCGAAGCTGATGCGGGATCAAGGGTATGATACGGCAACGTTCCACACGAATGTCGTTGATTTCTGGAACCGCGGCGAATTGTACAAAGCGATTGGCTTCAACCGCTATTATGACCAGAAATGGTTTGGTACCGAAGACACCGTCTTCTTTGGCCCTTCGGATGAAGTGCTCTACAAGAAGACAGCTGAAGAGCTGGATCGCATGCAGCAAACGGGACAGCCTTTCTATACTCAAGTGATCTCGATGACGGCTCACCATCCGTTTACAACACCGCATGACAAGGATAAGATTCAGTTGCCTGAACGTTACCAAGACAATATGGTTGGCGATTATTTGCGGGCGCAAAGCTATGCGGACTACGCACTCGGTCAATTTATCGAGGATCTGAAGCAAAGAGGCATCTGGGACAACAGCGTGGTTGTCATTTACGGTGACCATCTCGGCTTGCCAATGTATTCGCTAGACAAACATGGACTTGAGCTAATGAAAGAAATTTATGGCCGGGATTACAGCTATATTGATATGATCAATATCCCGCTGCTTCTTCATGTGCCGGGTACCGATATGCCAGATGTCATGGACAATGTCGGCGGCCAAGTGGATATCCTGCCGACGGTAGCCAACCTGTTTGGCATCAATCTCGATAATCATATTCATTTTGGTGAGGATTTGCTGAACCAAACATCTTACAACCTGTTACCGCAGCGTTACTATCTGCCATCCGGCTCGTTTATCAACGACCAGGCGCTGTTTATCCCAGGGGTTTGGTATGATGACGGTACGAAGTATCCGCTCCCCAAGGACGGTGTGACCCAAGCGTTAACGACGGAAAGCGAATATAACCGTGCGCTTGAACTGCTCCGTCTCAGCGACAGCTACGTGAAGCAGCTGCCTGACCGAGAGAAAGAGTAGGATATCTTGCCACAAAAAACAGAAAGAGCCGCAGGCGCCCTTCCCGGGCCGCCCTGCGGCTCATCTTTTATTCTCACACTTTATAACGCCGAAGGAGCAACTCCGTCCATCGCCTGATTTCCTTGCCCCTGGCCTTGGTCTTCCTGGGCCCATCCCCGTTCTTGAAGCAGCTCCTGCTCTTTTCTGCGCAGATACTTACGCCCTCTCCAGCGGAAGAACGAAAAGACGCCCCGAATATATTCGTCGCTGATCATACAAGCGTAAATGGCGATAATGCCCCAGCCGAGCGAAACGCCAAACAGATACGAGCAGCCGGTCGCAACGACGGACATAAAGATCAAGGAAATGATCATCGTATATCGCGTATCCCCTACCGCATTCAACGAGTTCCCGAGGGCCATGTTGATCATTTTGCCCGGCTGCAGCAACAGATTGAGCCAGAGCAATGCCGCACAGAGGGCCAAGATATCGGGATCCTGTGTAAACAATCCCAACAGCTTCGGACCAAACAGAACAAGGATAAACGCATTAACGATAACGAGCGGCAGCCCAAAGGCCAGCACGCGGTATACCGCGCGGTAAGCTTCTTTGGTTTTGCCCGCTCCGTACAGGTGAGCGATCTGGATTTGCGCCGCCATCGCCAGCGAGAAGCCGAGCATAAAGCAGAACGACTCCAGCGTATTCATATAGGTTCTGGCGGCCAACTCGGTTGCGCCAAGCATCGCCAGGAAGGAGAAAATCGCCAGCTGCGAGAACACCCAGCTCGCCGAATTGACTCCCAGCGGCCAGCCAATGACCAGAACCTCCTTAAACAGCTTGCCATCGTAGACAGACATGTCCTTGAAGCCGATCCGCCGCTGGAACGTGCCGAGGAAAATGAAGAGCAAGACAACCGTAGCGACCAAGCGGCTGATTACCGTTGAAATCGCCACGCCGGTCAGCCCCCATTGCGGAAATCCAAAGGCCCCAAAGATAAAGCAATAGTTCATCAGGATATGCAAAACGTTCATGCCCACCGCCGTGTACATCGGGCCTTTCGTATTTCCGGTGTTGCGGATCGCCGTACCCAGCAGGGAAATCATCGCGGTTAGAATCATGCCTCCGCCAACGATGGAGATGTAGATTTTGGCCAGAGGCAGCAGCTCATCCGGAAGCTGCAGCATGGTGGCGATCGGTCCCGGAACCGCAATCAGCAAAATGCTGAGAACAAGACCAATCCCAGCCGTCACCTTGAAAGCGATAATCGCGACGGTTCGCGCATCCTCTTCGCGGCCCGAACCGATCTTCTGGGCGATGACAATCCCCGCCCCGCTAGCGACAGTTGCAAACAGCGTCGTCAGCGCATTAAACAGCTGGTTCGAGAACCCCACGACCGCCACCGCATTGTCGGAAATGCGGCTAACCATCAGCGTATCGACTGTCCCCAGCAAAATTTGCAGGAACAACTCGATAAAGATGGGCCATGCGAGCAGCCAGAGAGAGAACTTATTCTTCTCGCCGCCATTGACTTTCTTCATTATTACAACCTCCTGGAGATTGGAGAATCCCGTTGATTCCCTGTCATCGTGTTAGCATGAAACACATTATAGATGGTAACGCCGTTTTGATGTATCATTGAATCAACTCAATTTTTCAATATTCCAACCTAAGAGGAGTGGGTATCCTTTGCCTCCCATCATTGAATTTACCGCGCCTCCACTTCCCCATTACATCGTCAGCGGCTCGGCGGTGATCCCGGTCGGCGGCAAGCATCCCAGCCGGCAAAATATCGGGGCCTTCGACCTGCTGGTCGTCGAGTACGGATGTTTATATATCAGCGAGGAAGGCCGCGATTACGAGGTGACCGCCGGACACTCGCTCATTCTCCGCCCGGACTGTTATCACTATGCGCTGGAAGGCTGCCGGGAAGATACGCTGCACCATTGGCTGCATTTTCAACTCTTGGGCGATTGGCGTGTAGTTGAGGAGGAGGAATACCGGCATTGCGGATGCAGCCTGACGGATCAGGGCACCCCTGGCTCGATTTCCCTGCCGCCGTTCACGGCGACGTCATATACAGTCCCCCTTCCCCAATATGCGAAGCTGGCCCAGCCGCAGAAAATGATCGCGCTGCTGAAGGAACTGACGGATTTGAACCGCGATATCCATTTGGACAGCGTCCGGTTGCGCCAGCAAGCTCTATTTCAAAACGTGATCGTTGAGCTGTCGGCTTTGTCGACCAATACGGGACTCTCTCCGCAGTCGGCCTGCGCCGAAAAGGCAGCCTCCTATTTGCGTGAGCATTATGACGAGCCTTTCTCTGCGCAAAAGCTTGGGGAGAGCATCAATTTCCATCCGGTCTATATCGCCCGCTGTATGCAGAAGGTGTTTGGCTGTTCGCCCGCCGTCTACTTGCAACGGCTGCGTATCCAGCAGGCCAAGCTGCTGCTTCTGCAAACCGATCTGACCATCGAGCGGATCGCCGAGCAGGTGGGCTTTAATCAGGCCGCTTATTTCACCGCTTGCTTCAGCAAGACCGAAGGCATGTCCCCGCGAAAATATCGTCAACGCTTCACTTGGAGCAAGGACTGATCGATTTACTTCATACAAAGAGGCCGGGCAAAAGGGGATAATTCCCTCTGCCCGGCCTCTCCTTCTATTTCGTCACCAGGAACCGCTAACTTCATCACTTCTTCCCGGGATCAATGTCCTGCGGACGCAAACCTTCCCAAATGTTCGGGATGTTCACTTTGGACGGATCCTCAAAGACGAGAAACGCGGTTGGCAAATAACGTTCTCCGTATTCGGACGAAGGCTTGTTAACGATCTCCCCGCCTTCCTTGACCAATACGGTTGACGACCCGCCGTCCAAATTGGCAGCGATCACCGCGCCGCGTTCCAGCATGATCTGCTGAACATCGTACAGGCTGGCGCCGATGCTGTATCCCGGCTGACGTCCGTCGATGACGACGAACAGGATCGCGCCGTCTTCGCGCTGCCCCATGGCCGTCCGCGGTGCGATGCCCCAGCCTTCTTTTTGACTGCGGATCTGTCCTTTGCCGTTTACGATAATTCGCGGTTGAAACGTCACCGCTTCCTGAATGCCCAGCTTGTCCAATTCCTCCAGCGTATATTTACCAGCGATCATTTTGCCTTGCTTGTCCAGGCCAACGATCTGCGTCGCTGCCCCTGAACTGATGCCGTTGTAATACAGCTTCCCTCGGGAAATGACCACCCCAATCGGCTTGAAGCCGTTGCCCTTCCAGTTCGGGTCGGCAAAGCCGCCGCCGTTCACACCGGCAAGGGCACCGGTCCGCGCCACCATGCTGGAGACCTTTTCTCCTTTGCCTCGTTTCGCTGGAACTCCTAAACGGATTTTGGTCGGGTCGTTTACAGTTAACACGTACCCGTGATAGCTTTTGCCGGAGATCTCTTCAATTTCAATCAGCGGCTTCTCCGCTTGTGTGTCTTCTTTATCATCCGGGTCGGGTAAGTCAATCGTATGGGTGTCCTTCTCCGTCCCCATTTCCTCGAATTGAGCCTGGTAAGCGGCGACCCGTTTGTCCAGCTCAGCTTGTCCGATGATATATTTGGCCCAATGGCGATGCTGCGTCGTAATCAGCGTATCGGCCATTAAATAGCGCATATTGTTCCCAGACGGGGTAAAGAACAACCAGAATAAGGCCGCCGTCCCGATCAGCATCATCGTGAGGATCAGCCGGGATAACAGATAGAAAAATCCACGCTTCCGCCGTTTCTTGGCGGACGTACGCTTCTTAGCCCCCGTTGCCCGCTTTGCCGACGCGGGGCTTGTCCGGCTCGCGCGGCTGGGTAATGTAGGCGTTGGCATGATGCTTGTCTCTCCCCTGCTCTCTAATATACTTGCTGTACATTAAACGTTCATGTTGTCTGAAAGTTTCATTTTCGCAAGTAGACCCATGATCGCTTCACTGTACACCAAAAACCCGCCTGCATCAACAGGCGGGTTCTTTCTCTAAACAATGCTGCCGCGAAGCTCCTTCCCGGCAAGCTTCGCCGCGCAAGGCGTAAAGCTGCCGGAAGCCTCGTCTGCGTAAGATTCGTGCTGCTTTTATCACCGCAGACCGACGGTCCGCGACAATCAGAACAGGGTCCGAAGACGAAAGCTCCTTCGCCCATACAAAAGGTAATCGACCTAACGAAATGTTGATCGCTCCGTTCAGGTGGCATTCTTCATAATAAGACGCGTCCCGGACATCCAGTATCTTCGTCTGCGGCGGCAGGTCGAACCCGCATAAGGCCCTCTCCTCCACGAACTTTAGGCCCGAGACAGGCCATACCAACCGCAGTACATATCCGATTATCCAGGCGGCAAGCAATATTCCTCCTGCCATGGTCAGCATGTCGCTCACTCCACTTCATCCTGCCAGGCCAGCATTCCGCCGGTCATGTTGACCACACGGTAGCCTCTTTCACTGAGCAGCTCACACGCCAGACTGCTCCGCCCGCCGCTGCGGCAGACGACGATCAGCTCTTCCTCCGGATCCAGCTCCACAAATCGCTCTGGCAGCTGCCCCAACGGAATATGTTTAGCCCCTGAAATATGGCCTTCGGCCCACTCAAGCGGCTCGCGTACATCCAGCACATGAACCTGTTCGCCCCGTTTCATTCGCATGACGAGCTCGGCCGGAGTTATTTCCTTTTCTGGCTGAAACGCCACCGTGATCATCTCCTTTTCGAATTACCGGCTCTTAACCAGCAGCTCTACCGCTTCCTTCACCAAATGGGCGGTGTCTCCCCCTTGGGCCTGCTCCTCCAAAATACACTGCTGCAGGTTATCCGCAACGATTTGGGCCAAAGCCTTATCCGCAGCACTCCGCACTGCAGATAGCTGGCACACCACTTCCTTGCATGGCTTCCCTTCCTCCATCATGCGAAGCACCCCGCGCACCTGACCTTCGATTCGTTTCAATCTGCGTTTGACTTCTTCTGCATAGTGATGTTCTTCGGACATGTCGTGCACTCCTTTCAATTATCCCTCGTGCCTGACATCGCATTATTACATCATACCCCCACGGGTATATATTTTAGTTAATAATCCCCCTATCGTCAAACCGAACATGCCCTAAAAACAGCCCAGCCCGCGCCTTCGTAAACGAGGGTGCGGGCCGCCGTCGTATCTGCTGCGTTATCGTTTGTCCCCGTCTCCTGATCCGAAGCGGCCGCGTTATTTCCCGATTCGGAATTTGCCGATGTCTGGTCACTGACCCCTGACGTATTCGTCGTCGTATTTTGCTCTTGTGGTGCTCCACTTAACGATTTATTGCCGCATGCGCTCAGCATCAATACCGCTGCCAGGGCTGCCATCAAAAGTACCAGTGTTTTATTAGGGTTCATAGTGAAGCTGCACAAAATCCCGATTCAAAATCGCGATGCTGGCGTCATGCCGGTTCATGTATTCGCCTAACAGCCGGGATACTCGATGGTCCCGCGAGCTTCTGGAGCATTACGCACCATAACTCCGCGCAAACAAGAAAAGCCTTGATAGACGAGAGTACGTCTACCAAGGCTTAATACACTTTGATTGCTTAGCGCAGTTAATCTAGATCTTATAAGCCTTCATCGCTTTGCGCAGCTCTTTGAAGGTCGGACGTTTACCGTACAGCAGGACGCCGGTGCGGTAAATCTTCGCCGACAACCAGCCGAACACGAAGATGGCAATAGCCAGGACGATCAGCGAAGCCGCGATTTCCCAGACCGGCGGCTCCCCGATGCCGATCCGCACGATCATCGAGACCGGCGAAACGAACGGGATGAAGGAGCTGACCTTCATCAGCAGCGAGTCTGCCGTGCTCAAGCTGAAGATCCCGATATAGAACGCCGCCAGCGACAGCATCGTAATTGGCATCACCGCTTGCCCCAGCTCCTCGGTCCGGCTGACCAGCGAGCCGATCGCGGCAAACAGCGTCGCATACAGGAAGTAACCCAAGATGTAGAAAATCAGGCCAAGCACTAACACTTCTACGCGGATGTCGGACAGATGCAAATTGAAATCCGCCAACACCGGCTGGTTATACGGCAGCGAGATATTGATCGCAATCACCCCGGCAAAAACGGCGATTTGCAGCAGCCCGATAAAAAACATCCCGATAATCTTCCCGAACATTTGCGCCAGCGGTGATACGCTGGTGATGAGAATTTCCATAATGCGCGAGCTTTTCTCTGCGGTGACTTCGGCCGAGATCATATTGCCCGTCATCATAATGGTCATGAAGAACAAGATGATGAGCACATACACGATAACGTAATTAATCGCCCCCATCGCTTTCGCCTGATGACCCGATTCCTCAGCGCCGGATTCCGGTGAAGCCTTCACCGCATCGATTTGGACCGGCGCGCTTAACGCGGCGATCTGCTCCTCAGTCAGCATGCCTTTCGTGATATACTCCGCCTTAACGTTCTGCAGTGCTGCCTGCAGCGCATTTTGCAGTCCCATTCCCAAGCTGTCTTTTTTCGAGGTATAGGTCACCGCTGGGAAGACCCCGCCATCTCCTTCGGCAAATTGCAAATAACCATCAATTTCCCCGGCTTCAATCGCCGCTAGCAGTTTCGCGTTGTCCGCTTGTTCATAAGGAACCAGCGTGTAACCTGCCGCCGGCTGCTTCTCCGTGTAGGCTTCAAGTGACTTCGCCAGCTCCGGCTGCCCTTCGTACACAATGCCGATCTTCGTCGGTTGATCCTCCCCGCCGGTAAATTTATCGATAAAATAAGGCACATGCAGCCCGATCGTCACCAGCAGCGCCAACACGAGCGTCGTAATGATAAATGATTTCGTTCGAACTTTATTCATGAACGTAAAGCCAACGACCGTCCCCATTTTATTCATTGGATTCACCTACCTCTTTAATGAAGATCTGATTCAGCGTAGGCTCCTTAATCTCGAAATGCTCCACTTCGCTGACTTCCATCGCTCTACGCAAAATCTCTTGCGCCGCCGATACCTGCGAGATCCGCACCAGATAGCCGCGTTCTTTCCGCTCAACCTTCTCCACGCCCGCGATCCGCTCGAGTCCCGTTACTTCTCCCGCTGTATGCAAGAGCACTTCTTCGCGTGGATAACGTTTTTTGATCTCCTGCAAATTGCCCTGCAGCACCGTATTCGAACGGTGCAAAATCGTGATGTTACGGCACAGCTCCTCTACATGCTCCATCCGGTGGGTGGAGAACAGAATGCTGGTGCCTTGATCGCGCAGCTCCTTCACCGTCGCCTTCAGCAGCTCGACGTTAACCGGGTCCAAGCCGCTAAACGCTTCGTCCATGATGACGATTTTCGGTTTATGGACGACCGCGGCGATAAAGCCCATTTTTTGCTGGTTGCCTTTGGACAGTTCCTCGATTTTCTTATCGTAGTATTCCGGCACTTCAAACCGTTCAAGCCAATACTTCAAGCTCTTGTCGGCCTCCGCCGCAGACATGCCGCGCAAGCGGGCCAGGTAGATGATTTGGTCGCTGACCTTCACCTTCGGGTACAAGCCGCGTTCCTCCGGCAGATAACCCATTTGCGATTGCAGCTCCCGGCTGTAAGGCTTACCGTTGTACAAGATCTGCCCGCCATCCGGATAGATCAAACCCAGCACCATCCGCATCGTTGTCGTCTTCCCGGCACCGTTGGCGCCAAGCAAACCGTAAATCTCGCCTTCCTCTACCTGGAGCGAAATGTTGTTGACAGCCGTTTTCTCGCCAAACTGCTTCATTACGTTGTCCAGTACCAATGGTTTCGCCATATTCCCTCTCCTTCTTCACTACGAAAATGATTCATGCCATTAAACCAATGCCGCTGTGGATGTGGATACCAGCTTCGCCGGTGAATGCCCTTGAATCCATAGCTGCAAAATTTCATCTAACTCCAAGCTGCGGGTCTGGATCACCTGCAGGCCTTTCGCCGCGAGACTCCGCTGCAGTTCTCCTTCATGCTGCTCCTGGACGACCAGCTTCGTCACCTGCGGTCCATCGACGCGAAGAATCGTTCCCTCGGGCAAATCGCTTGGCGAGCAGTCGCTGCTGCGGATCCAGATCTCCTTCCAGCTGCTGAACAGCTGATCCTTCTCGGCTATCCCGAGTACCTGCCCCTGGTGGATTAAAGCAATGTAGTCAGCCAGCCGCTTGACTTCCTCCACGATATGGGTCGCGATCAAAATCGTCATGTCCTCGCCTGCCATAAAGTCCCGGAGCTCGTCGATCATGCCCTTCCAAGCGAAGGGATCCAGCCCCGAGGAGGGCTCGTCGAGCAGCAGCAGTTTCGGCCGGGCAGCCAGCGCTGCCGCAATCTCGAATTTACGTCGCTCTCCTTTGGACATCCGGTTTAACCGTTCATTTCTTGGGACCTCAAACCGATTCATGAGATCCTCAAAGAGTTTCTCATCCCAAGTCGGATACCATTGCGACCGGAATTCAGCTGCGCGCTCGGCGGTCATATAATTTTCTTCCGGTTCTGGTGCTTCCGGGACATATCCGATTTGTTGGCGCAGCTCAAGCGGCAATTCGCCGGAGAACGACTGTCCAAACCAACGAATCTCCCCCGCATCCGGCCGCAGCGTTTGCTGAATGAATTGCATCATCGTGCTTTTTCCAGAGCCGTTAGGTCCAACCAGAGCCACGATATACCCCTTCGGTACTTGTAAATGCAACGGCCCGATCGTTTTACGGCGGCCCTGCTTCAGCGCTCCAATCAGCTCAATCGCCATCGGTTGTGCCATTAATCCGCCCCCTCCTTGTCTTGATTTGAGTTATATTTCTGTTGCATGACCTGCAAAAAAAGCTGCTTTAACTCTTCCGCCTCGTATTGCATCGATTTCCCGGTATCCACCGCCTTCTCCAGCGCTTCCTTCACAACTGCGGTGCGGTATTCATCACGTTCGTCCGCGCTGACCTTGGCGACAAACGTACCTGTTCCCTGCCGCGTCCGAAGCAATCCCTCGGCCTCTAAATCTTGATAAACCCGGCGTACCGTAATGACGCTGCAGTTTAAGGCGCCGGCAAATTCCCGAATCGAAGGCAGCAACGTACCTTCTTCGATTTGGCCGCTGACGATCAGGGAGCGAAGCTGCGACTCTATTTGATGATAAAGCGGCGCAGCGCTATTTTCGTTGATTTGAATGGGAATCCACACCTTTCTTGCTCACCTCCGCCTTACTCCCGTATTTCCGTGCCATCTTTAGGCCAAATCCCGCTGCAGCAGTTTTCGCCGCGTCAACGATAACAGGTAAGTGAATCCGAGACCGCCGATAGCTAAGGAGCACCACATCACTGGTGACAAGATCACGTAACGCCGGGAGCTTTCCAAGATGAACGCCAGCAGGTTGAAGTCAAGCAAATTCATAACCAAAGCGGCTCCCCCCAACACCAGCATGAGCAGGAACGTTAACCCTAAATAAACTTTGCCGCTCGTCAGAAGCTCGCAAAAGATGAACAACCCGTTGATCAGTAAGCTGTACCCGGTCCAAGTGAAGCAAAACACGAGAAAGGCTCCAAAATCCCACATCATACTATTCATCAGATACGTGACCAGATAAAGGCCGCCGTAAAACAATATGCCGTTCAGCAGCATCGCCGCCCCTAACTGGATCAGCCTGCTTCTCAGCACCGTCCGCAAGGAAATCGGCAACACGCGATAATATCGCAGCATTTGGGTATACGAATTTTCCCGAATATAGTTAAATGACCGCCGGGTAAAAAAGAACCCTGTGAACGGAACGATCATCAGCATCATGAAATCGCCCATCGGATTCATCACGTACTCGGCTTCCTCCCGGGTTCCGATGAAGATGCCGAGCATCAGCGAAATGTACAGCATAAAGATGACGTTCCAAATGAGATAGAGCCGATCGTTTCGCAAATCTTTTTTGAAGATCGCCCAAGCACCCTTCCAACTATCCATCGTCTATCCACCTCTTTTCAATCCCATCGTCGTCCTTCGTTCGTGATTGATGTTCGTCGACAGGGTGTGATAATCACTGTGCTTACTGTTTATATCTTTATACACAGTATAATCTGTGCTCATTTTCGTGTCAATGCTCCTTCCACCCGCATAAGAAAAACGCCTATCGACGTATATTCTAGGAAGACAGACCGCGGTTAGCGGTAGTTTTTCTTGCGATATCAGGATGCCAATGCCCCGAAGTTTATACTTTCTGATATCTTAAAAAAAAGCCAACAGCGCGATTCTTCACGAATCGGCCATTGGCCTTTGATAGGATCCAGTCCAAACTAACGATCATTTACATTCCCAAAATGACTTCCCACACCGGCTTCGTATGGCCGCCCGGATACAACATATACAGCAGCACATAAACGACTACGCCGGTAATCGCCGTGCAGAACCAGATGACCGAGGTGACTCGTCCCCATTTGCGGTGTTTGGCGTATTTCTCCTTGAAGCCAAGCACCAGCGTGGTGATGCCAAATACGGCCGCAACGGTTGCCAGGACGATATGGAAGGCGAGGAACGTCTGATAATAGCCTTTGAGGCTATCTGGTCCGCCCCATGAGGTATTGCCGATAAATACGGTCCGCGACATATAGATCAGGAAGAACAGAAGCGCAGCGACGGCCGCAGCAATCATCGTCCTCTTGTGAGCTTCCCGTTTCCCTTTAATGATGAGCCCCCAACCGATCGCTACCAGCACGGCACTAATGACGATAAACGATGTGCTGAGCGTCGGAAATAACGTGAACAGATCCAATTTGCATCCTCCTAAACGTTTTGTGAGGTAACCTTCTGACCCCAATTCGCAGGCCGGACTCCCATCCCACAGATTTAAGATCCGGTCTGAGGCGGGGGTGGATTCAGCGAAGAGTTAGACAACGCAGCTCCCTCCGCTTCTTCCTCGTCGTTCTCGCGGTTTTCCTGCTTGTACCAATGGTAAAACACGTACGCCAGCATCGACGCAAAGATGAATTCCTGAATGAATTTCATCAGGATTCCACCGACCTGCTGATCGATGTTGGGCTGCAGGTAGCCAAAAAATTGCGGGCCGCCGAACTGACGAAGCAGCTGCGCCGGGTCGCCGGCAACGCAATAACCCATCGCCCGCGCCCAGACAGCCGGATCGCTGTAAGTCGCGTACAGCGGCTCGTCCGCAAAGATGATCAAGCCGCAGGCTGGCGTGAGCAGCACCATGTTGAGGAAGATAAAGCCCATCTTCTTGAGCCCCTGAACCCCTGCCCGCTCGGGCAGCGGATTCACCAGCGTCCACCACATGAGAACTGCCGCGATAAACAATACGACATAGTACAGGCGATGCACCCCGAAATGAAGCATCACATAATCATGCACGACCGGCAGATGATAAAACGAAAACAACCCGTTAAACACCACAGCTGCCACCACCGGGCGAGCCAGAAACTTCAGTGCCCTGAGCGGGCTTGAAGCCAGAAACGCCGTCACACGGCGCCAAACCCAAGGGGGAAGCCCCAGCATTAACAGCGGCGGCGCCAACAGATAGGACATCGCCATGCTGAGCATATGGAAGCTGAACATCATATGGCCGAGCAGTTCCACCGGGCCGCCTTGAGCCAGATAGAGCAGCAGCATCCCGGTGACGAACAACACTTTCCGTCTCGCTGGAACGTGGACTTCACCCTCTGCCCATTTCTCAGCTCCCGGCCCAATTAACACGAAATATCCGGCCGTGACCAGCAGCATGAAAGCCAAAAATACCGGGCTCCAGACCGCTGTGAAATTAAAATATTCTAACCCCAGCACGGCAAACCCTCCTTCCGCAGCGCGCTTAGTTCTGTCCAAATTGTGAACAAGGGGGCAAATACGACAAAAACGGTGACAGCATCCCAAGCGGGAAGGTACCGTTTTTGTGCCATACATATCCTAACTGTGCAGATGAACTCGCAAAAGAGGGGGCCCGCCAACGGCGAAAGCCTCCTCTTCTCCCTTTACCACCACATCCAATATAAAGCGGCAATAATCGCGGTAAATGCGACGAAAAATCCGCCGGCCATGAAGAGGATCGGGATCAAATGCCCCTTATCCTTCATGTGCATCCAGTAACCCAGTTGAACCAGCACCTGCAGTACCGCCATCACCAGCAGCAAAATGACGGTGAACGCGGTATTCACTCCGCCGGCCGCAACCGCTGCAAAAGCGATCAGGGTCAGAACGATGGAGAAAATAAACGCGATAATATGTTTCTCCGGACCTTCATGCCGCTGACGGTGCTTTACCGCCGGCGAACCGTTTGATTCCTGATTGACCATCCGTTAGACCACCTTTCCGAGCAGGTAGACAACCGTGAAAATGAACACCCAGACAACGTCGATGAAGTGCCAGTAAATGGCCGACACGTAAATCTTCGGTGCCGTGACAACGGTCAGACCTTTTTTAAAGAGTTGCCCGATGAGCAGGGAAATCCACAAAATCCCGAACAACACGTGCGCGCCGTGGAAGCCAACCAGCGTATAGAACGCCGAACTGAACGCACTTGTTGTCATGCCGTAGTCTTCATGCAGGACATACTCAGCAAACTCATAAATCTCCAGCACAAGGAAGGCCAGGCCAAGCAGAACAGTTACAGCCAACCAGCCTGCCAGCTTGCCTTTGTCTCCCCGGTGCATCGCCTGAATGGCGAACACACTCGTCAAACTGCTGACCAAGAGGATAAAGGTTGCAGCGGCCGTGATCCCCAAGTTAAACAGCTCACTTGCGGACGGGCCATCCGCGATTTGATTCCGCAATGTCAGGAAGGTTGCAAACAAGGTACCAAACAGGACGGCCTCGCCTCCGAGAAACAACCAGAAGCCCAAAATTTTATTACGGCCTTCCAGCGTCGCCTTCTCCGGTTCGTGCGGCAGCGTACCTGCTACATGCGATGTGTTTGGCGTACTCATGCTTTGACCTCCTTCCCATTCAGTTCATCCGGTTCGATGTGCCAGCCGTGATCGTCAAACAAGGAACGGAGCAGCATCGACAAGAACGTGATCGCCAAGCCGAGCCCTACTACGATGTAATTGTTGAACAGGAAGTTCATCGCACCGTTACCAAAATCGTCGTTAGCGAACATAAAGCCCAGACCGGCAATAAACAAACCTACCGACATGATAAATGGAAGAATCGTCGGCGAAGGCATATGAATCGGACCAACCGGCTCAGCCGGCGTCATTTCTTTGTTGCCAGCCATCTTCTCTTTCCAGAAAGCATCAATCCCGCGAACCAGCGGAATTTGCTTGAAGTTGTATTCTTCCGGTGGAGAAGCAATCGACCATTCCAGCGTCCGTCCGTCTTCCCAGACATCGCCCGGAACGCCTTTTGGTTGTCTCGCCGTAATCGCAATATTCACCAGGAACAAGATGACCCCGACGCCCATCAAGAACGCGCCGATCGTACTGATCAAGTTCAACAGGTCAAAGCCTTGGTTCGGCAAATACGTAAATACACGGCGTTGCATCCCAAGCAAGCCAAGGAAATGCTGTACGAAGAACGTCATATGGAAGCCAATAATAAAGGTCCAGAACTCCCATTTGCCAAGCTTCTCATTCAGGACGCGGCCAAACATCTTCGGCCACCAGTAATGCAGTCCGGCGAACAAGCCCAGAACCAGACCGCCTACGATAACGTAGTGGAAATGCGCTACTACGAAGTAAGTATCATGATATTGATAGTCTGCCGGCGCCGAAGCCAGCATTACCCCGGTAACCCCGCCCATAACGAACGTCGGGATAAAACCGGAAGCGAACAGGTTGGCCGTCGTAAAGCGGATTTGACCGCCCCACATCGTAAACAACCAGTTGAAGATTTTGATCCCCGTCGGAACAGCGATCAGCATCGTAGCGATGGAGAACAGCGCATTGGCCACCGGCCCCATCCCTGTCGTAAACATATGGTGCGCCCAAACCATGAAGCCCAGGAAGGCGATCAGGATCGTAGCGAACACCATCGAGCTATAACCGAACAACCGCTTACGCGAGAACGTACTAACAACTTCGGAGATAACCCCAAACGCTGGCAAAATCAAAATGTAAACCTCGGGGTGTCCGAAAATCCAGAAAATATGCTGCCACAACACCGGGTTACCGCCGCTTTCTACATTAAAGAAGTTCGCGCCGAGAATCCGGTCGAACGTCAACAGCACCAGACCTACCGTGATCGCCGGGAAAGCGAACAGGATCATCGCGGACGTCACGAACGTCGTCCAAGTAAACATCGGCATCCGCATAAAAGACATCCCCGGCGCGCGCATCGTAATGATCGTCGCTAGGAAGTTAATACCGCCGATCAGTGTCCCTAGACCAGCAATCTGCAAGCCGATCGTGTAGAAGTCAACCCCATGCGTCAAGCTGTACGTCGTACTCGACAGCGGCGTGTACGAGGTCCAACCCGCATCCGGTGCACCGCCCATCACCCAGCTCAGGTTCAGCAGCAGTCCACCGAACAGGAATGTCCAAAATCCGAGAGCGTTCAAGAAAGGGAACGCCACATCCCGAGCCCCGATTTGCAGCGGAATCACCGCGTTCATCAGGGCGAAGATAACCGGCATAACGCCAAGGAAAATCATCGTTGTGCCGTGCATCGTAATCAATTCGTTAAATTGCTGTGCCGTAACAAAATCATTCATCGGTTTTGCCAGCTGCACGCGGATCAGCAATGCTTCGATACCGCCGATCCCAAAGAACAAACCGCCCGCCACTAAATACAAAATGGCGATTTTCTTGTGATCGACCGTCGTCAACCAGTCCATTAACCCCTTGTGCCGCTTGACAGTGTGAGCATGAGCCAAGGTTTGTACCCCCTCTTTTAATTCCTATCCATCCATGCCGTCCATAGAGGCACGCAAGATTAATAAGATAATTTGCTGTTAGCCAAGTAGTCGGCGATGGCTTCGATTTCAGCATCCGTTAATCCGAGATCTTCCTTCGGACTTGGCATTTTGTTGCCCGGTTTTACCTTTTGCGGATCCATCAGCCATTCCACCAAATTATCCTTAACCGGTTTGCCGTCGATCGGTTTGCCGGACGCTTCTGCATTATGTAAAATGCTCGCAACCGTCTCTCTGCTGCCGATCCCCGTCAGGTTTGGTCCAACTGGTCCGCCTTGGTCACCGATAGCGTGGCAGCTCAAGCATTGCGTCTTAAATACTTCCGCAACGGCTGGATCCTGAATCGTTTGTACTGGCGCCTTCATCGCTTCAACCCAACGGTCAAAGGACTCTGGGCTAACCGCCTTGACTTTAAACTCCATGAAAGCATGGGATTTCCCGCACAGCTCGGCGCACTTCCCGAGGTAAACCCCTTCGTTCGTGGCTTCCAGCCAAGCTTTATTAATCGTTCCGTCCGTATTCGTATCCGTTTTGCCGGCGAGTGAAGGCACCCAGAAGGAGTGCAGCACGTCCGCTGTCTTCAGCTCAAGCGCAATCTTCTTGCCCGTAGGGATAATCATATCCTGGGCGGTCGTAATGCCGTAATCCGGATAGGTGAACTCCCACCAGAACAAATGCGAAGTGACTTTGATCTTCACCGCATTGGCATCCTTCGAGTAATCCTCGCCAAAAGCAAATACTTTCTGTACCGTTGCAACCGCCAGAATCAGTACCAGAACCAACGGAATCGCAGTCCAGATGATCTCCAGCTTATGGTTGCCTTCAACTTGCTTTGGAATGTCGTTTTGCCCCGGTTTACGGCGATACTTGATCCACACGTAAGCCGCGATCCCGAATACGATCAGCATGACAACTATCATGATCGTAATCGACAGTTTAATTAATCCGAGCTGCCCTTCAGCTACTGGACCCTGTGGTCTGAGCACGGACAGGTCTTCACGGCCGCATGCGGACAAGAGCAACGCTAGCATGGCAAACAAAGGTACTAGCCGCTTAACAGCCTTCCAAGGTTTCATCATTGATCTACCCCACTTCTTACGTTTTCTTCCGCAGCATCACAGAGATTTCCAGCCTGCGCAGCTCAAAAATCCACCTGTCTATCACGGAAACTACATTCCTGTCAATTACAACAATCACCTATTAAATATATGATTGAACCCCTCGTTTGTCAATGATTCGGGGTCAGTTCACAAATTGTTCAAAAATCCGAGAACCCGCGCCACAAAAGGTTTTGTGAACGTTTTCCCCAGTTCGACACCGAGTGAAAAGGCTGCCAATTTTGAACAAATCTCGGCGAATTGTGACGTTTCCCCGCTCCGCTTCATTTTTGACATTTCTTCAAACTTTATTTCGTAACTCTAACGGAACGTAGCGACCTTATTTGCTCATTTCCCGGCTATTTCCCGCTGTAACGGAACGTAATGACCTTATTGCACGTTTTTGGCGGCCATTTCGCTGTCCACCTCTCAAATAAGGTCTCCTGGTTCCGTTAGCATTCAGGGACACCACTAAACTGGACAAATAGCGGCTCTAGGTTCCGTTAGAACAAAGCAAACAAAAAAGAGAGCTTTCCGCTCTCTCTTCGTCCGCGTTATTCCCCGTTTGTCAGCACCAGCGGTCCGTCCTCCGTGATCGCCAGCGTGTGTTCATAATGCGCGCCGAGGCTGCCGTCCGCGGTACGGATCGTCCAGCCGTCATCCTCCCACAGCACCGCGCCGGTTTCCCCGCCGGTGAAGATCGGCTCGATCGTGATGACCATCCCCGGCCGCAGCGTCACTCCCGTGCGCGGCCGGCCGAAGTTCGGCACGTCCGGCGCTTCGTGCATCGACTGGCCGATGCCGTGGCCGATCAGCGGCTTCACGATGCCGATGTTCGCGGCCTGCGCCACGCGCTGCACCGCATACCCGATGTCCCCGATCTTATTGCCGGGGACCGCCTGCGCGATCCCGGCCAGCAACGCCTGCTCGGTGGTCGTCAGCAGCTTCTCCGCCTCAGCGCTCACCTGTCCGATCCGGTAAGACCAGCCGGAATCGGCCATCCAGCCGTTTTTGCCTACCACAATGTCGATCGTGACGATATCTCCGAGCGCCAGCTTACGATCGCTCGGGAACCCGTGGCAAACCACGTCATTCATCGACGCACAAGTCGCAAACGGAAACCCGTGGTATCCCTTTTGCTCCGCCTTAGCTCCCCGCTTCGCCAAAAACGACTCCACGAAGGCGTCGATCTCCAAGGTGGTTATACCCGGCCCGATTATTTTGGCGATTTCGCGGTGGCACTCGGCCAATATCCGTCCCGCCTCACGGATCCGCTTGATTTCCTCTTTCGTTTTTATGCGTACCTTCACGTCCTGTTCTCCTTCCGCTGCCCTACGACGATTGATTTCGTGATGTTCCCGTCAGTTTAATATATGTGGGAACAGAAGAAAAAAACCGTCCCGAACGCCCAAGGCGCCGGAACGGCGAATATCCTTCCATCTCAATGGTTCAGGAAACAGACGAGTCCAATTTCCCGAGCTCATGCTCAACCAGGTGGGTCAATTCCTCTTCATAGCCGCCCATAATCCGATACTTGCGTACATATTCTTTCACGAACTTCTTCGGATCTTTCGGTCTGAAGATTCGGGTCATTTCCCGTAAACTTTCTTTCACTTCATCATGACCTTTCGTTGCCATACTGATTCCCTCCCAGAACGCTTAAGGTAAATGCTCCGATTTTGCGATGCCGAAAAGTGCGGGTTCAGATTCATGAAGCTGTGCCGGCTATTTAGTTGTAATGGAAAGACCTCCTATTGTCTTATTGTAACATATTCAGAAGAAGGTTTCAGCTTTCTTCCAATTGTACATTTTTTATCCGCTTCACCTAATACTATTTATAAACGGGGTGCAGGGGCAAACTACAAGCAGTTGAGGGGCATTGCCTGGACATGAAGAGGAGTGATACAGCCATGACTTCCCGGTCTCCAAAAATCCTTATTTTATATGCCAGCTACGGGGATGGGCATTACCAAGCCTCCAAAGCGGTGGAAGCCAGCTTGCGAAGCAGAGGCGTCACCGACATCACGTTGCTTGATCTGATGGCTGAAGCACATCCGCTGATCAACGGGCTGACGAAGTTCGTGTATATGCAAAGCTTCAAAACCATCCCCGGCCTCTACGGCTGGGTCTACAACGCCACCAAACAAATGCCGCAAGAAGCGCCGCTGCTCGAGGTCATCAATTCGTTTGGCATCAGCAAGCTACAACAAACGCTGCGACAAGCCCAGCCGAATCTGATCATCCACACCTTCCCCCAGCTCGCGATGCCTAGACTGCTGAAGCGGACCGGCCAATCGCTGCCGCTGGCGAATATCATCACCGACTTTGACCTGCACGGACGATGGATTCACTCCGGAGTCGACCGCTACTACGTCGCAACCGACGACTTGAAAGCGGAAATGATCAGCCGGGGGATCGCCGAAGATCGCATACGGGTAAGCGGCATCCCGGTAAAACCAGAGTTTAACCATCAACATCCCGCAGGTGAAGAACGCCTTATCGGCCCCCTTCAAGACCTTTTCCCGGAAAACCGCACCGGCAAAACCACCGTCCTACTGATGGCAGGAGCCTACGGTTCCATGCAGGGAGTACGCGAGGTGATCGAGCGGTTTATGGCGCTGGAGCGTTACCGGGTGATCGCCGTTTGCGGAAGGAACCGCGAGCTATACCGTGCACTGCACGAGCAACTCCCTCCCCATCCAGACGTGCACCTCTTGGAGTATGTCGAGCAGGTAGCTGCATTGATGCGAAAATGCGACTGCATCGTAACCAAGCCGGGAGGGATTACCTTGTCCGAGGCGCTGGCTTGCCGGCTGCCGGTGTTCGTCTACCGCCCCGTTCCCGGACAAGAGCTCAATAATGCGCGTTACCTCGCACAAAAAGGCGTTGCCTGTATCGCCCGTACCCCTGCGGAGCTGACCGAGGAAATCGACGCGCTCTTTCGGGACCCACACCGGCTGACCGAGCTTCGCCAAAAAATAGATAACCTCCGCCGGCCTGAAGCCGCGGAGGTGATTGCAGACGATATTTTAGAGCAGTGGTTCGCGCCCAAGCGGGCCGAGCTGGTTCTTTCATGAGGGGGCTCGTCATACATTTAGGATAAGACAATCCTCTCCTGAAAGAAGGTGTCGTCCTCATGTCCCCTTTCAAATCATCCACCGGCCTCTACGAAAATGTCGCCGGCTTCCTGTGCTACCTGCTTGCTTTTGTGGGCGGAGTTGCATTCCTTGTCCTAGAGCGGCGCAGTCGATTCGTGCTGTTCCACGCCCTGCAATCGGTCATGCTGTTTGGCGGATTCATGCTGGCCCATGCCTTGTCCGGCTTTCTGCCGATCATCGGCGTGGTCGTCAATCTGCTGCTGACCCTGCTGGGCGTTACGCTTTGGATTATCATGATGCTGGCTGCGCTCCAGGGCAAATGGCTGAAGCTGCCTTGGATCGGCGAACTCGCGGAAAAGCAACTGCAACGGATGTAATTCTCCGGCTAGACCGAGGCACTTTTTACGCTGTAGCTTTGACGGATTCGCTTGGTTCAGCGGCCCCATTCAGCACAGCTGCCTTGCGCTGACCCTTCCAACCGTTAAACAGCAAATTCATCACAATCGCCGTAAAGCTGCCGGCGACGATGCCATTGTCCACCAGAATCCGCAGCGCGGCCGGCAGCCGGTCGAACAGTTCAGGCAGCACGGTCACACCCAGCCCCATGCCAACGGAACAAGCGATGATCAGCAGGTTTTCATGCCGGTTCAAATCCACTTGGTCGCCCAACATCCGAATCCCGGAGGACAAAACAAGACCAAACAACGCGATCATCGCTCCGCCGAGCACCGACGTAGGTACCAGCTGCGTTAATGCGGCGATCTTCGGCACGAAGCCGATCAAGATCAGCAGCGTACCGGCCACTACGATCACGTCGCGGGTTTTCACCCGGCTCATTTGGACAAGCCCGACATTTTGGGAATATGTCGTATACGGAAACGAGTTAAATATCCCGCCGAGCATGATCGCCAGCCCTTCCGCCCGATACCCCCGCGTCAAATCCTTATCCGTAATCTCTTTATCCACGATTTTTCCAAGCGCCATAAATACGCCGGTCGACTCGGCAACGCTCACGATCGCCACCAGAATCATCGTCAGAATCGCTGAAGCGTGGAACGTAGGTGCACCAAAATAAAACGGTTGTACCGCATGAAACCAGCTGGCTTCCTTCAGCGGCGTCAAATCTACTTTCCCGGCGAGCGCAGCCACCAGCGTCCCTGCAATCAGACCCAGCAAGACGGAGATGGAACGCGGAAAGCCCTTGGCAAAGCGGTTCATCAAAATAACGAACAGCAATACCCCAAATCCAAGCGCAAGATTAAGCAGGCTCCCAAAGTCGGGATTCTCACCCGGACTGCCGCCGCCAAGATCCGAAATCGCCACCGGAATCAGCGTGACACCGATAATAGTGACCACGGAGCCAGTGACGACCGGCGGAAACAACGCAATCAGCTTGCCGAACAAACCGGCAAAGAGGAAAACAAACAGCCCGGAGGCAATAATCGCACCGTAAATGGCGGAGACCCCTGCGCCGTCTGTCAGCCCGATGGCAATCATCGGCGACACGGCCTGAAAAGCGCAGCCCAGCATCACCGGAAGCCCGATGCCAAACAGGCGGTTCCCCCAGACTTGAAGCAGCGTAGCTACACCGCAAGCCAACAAGTCGATAGCGATCAGGTAAGTCAGCTGTTGGTTAGTGAAGTTCAGCGCGCCTCCAACGATCAGCGGTACGATCACAGCCCCGGCATACATAGCCAATACGTGCTGCAAGCCTAGCGAAAAGGTTTTTAGCGGATGACGGTGTTTCTGAAAAATACGTTCGCGTTCCATAGAATTCTGGTTCCTCCCCGATGATTAGTTCATCTCATGAATAATTCGGTGTATCCTCAACGAAAGTCACCGCACCGTCTTCCAGCGAGGCAACCCGAACAAGCGATTCAACGCGGTACCCTGCTTCCGTAAGCAGCCGGGCTCCCGGCTGGAACGACTTCTCAATGACGATCCCGATGCCGGCGACCGAAGCTCCGGCTTTCTCCACGATGCGGGCTAGTCCAAAGGCCGCCTCGCCGTTCGCCAAAAAGTCGTCCACGATCAGCACCCGATCCTCTGCACGCAGAAACTTTTTCGATACGGTGATCTCGTTGGTTTCCCGCTTGGTGAACGAGTAGACTTTTTCCACAAAAATGTTGTCCTTCAGCGTCAAGGATTGATGCTTGCGGGCAAAGATCATCGGCACATTCAGCTCCAGCGCGGTCATGATCGCCGGGGCAATCCCCGAGGATTCAATCGTCAGCACCTTCGTGATGCCTTCTTCGGCAAAGCGCCGGGCGAACTCAGCCCCAATCTCCTTCATCAGCACCGGATCCATTTGATGGTTAAGAAACGAATCTACTTTCAACACCTGGTTCCCCAGTACAATCCCTTCTGCCATCACCTTGTCTCTCAGCAGCTTCATTCCTGTGTCCCCTTTCCTCCAATAATTCATCACATGAACTAAACGCAAAAAAGCCCATTTCTCAACGGAAATGGACTTTAAATTTAGAAAGCACCTAATAAACCCGAATAGCAAAACCAGCGATCAGGGCAGCGAAAGCTTATAGCTGATCCCCTTGGTTCCCGGGCACATGCACGGCGGTACTTTCCGTAGTCCGATCATTCCGGTGATCAGGTAGAGACGTGCAGGCCAATTCCTGCACTTATACGGAAAATTCATGGATTCGCATTTAACCAATGCTAGAAGTATAACGCATTCCGCCCGGGTAGAGAAAGAGGAATCTTTTAGGGTTCTGTGAAAACTTTGCAAAGCCCTGCGAGAAGCAGTGCCGTCAAACCGCGCCAGAGACTGGTTTAAAGCGGCTTCGGCTCTTGCGGCAAAAGATGGGTGAGCAGCGTTTTTAATTCGCCGTCTTCCTTGTACGTCTTCTCCCCCGTGTCGAGGCGGCGTACCCGGATCTCGCTGTAATCCGCACCGGCTTCCGTTGGCTTGAACACAAGATTCTTCCGATCCTCCAAACGCAGCTTATATCCCATCTCGTCAAACATTTGCAGATAGTCAGCTTCACTCGGAGTCTTCCCTTGATCGAGGAAGAGTAGTCCGCGCAAGTGCTTCACTTCATCCTTATGTACGACGTCAAAATGTACAATGCATTCCATGTGCTGCACGCTCCTGTATCATGTTCTATGCGGTATAGCATCCCCTGCCGCAGGCGGGAGCATCCACTTAAAGCCGAACGCCCGCGATAAGAAAAACGGCACGACAGCTGCGGAGCTGCTTCATCTCACCCAGCCCCTGGGCCGCCGTGCCGGCGTAGACCGCATGCTCTTAGCTATTACTACGAATCAGCGTGCTGCTGCGGCAGTGGATTTTATGACAACCTGATGAACTTTCTTTAAGCCGGCGATCCAGCGTTAAAATGCTAGATTTGTTCTGAGCCGCAATGCGGGCACCATTTTGTCCCTTTTACCAGCGTCGACGAGCAGATTTGGCATTTCACCGTGGCCACCCCGCCGATGATGAGTTCAGGTTCCGCCGAACTCTCCGGCTGCGGAGCGGCGGCGTCCTGCTTCCAACTGCGAATGCGGCGATCCAGCTCCTCCTGACGTCTGCGTTCCCGCTCCAGCTCGCGTTGGAGACGCTCCTCTTCCTCAGGATCGATCGGCTCCACCGCTCCAGATACGGGCGCCGACTCCCGTTGCTCTGCTTTCTCCCGAACGAGGGACGCGGCAAGCTCCAACGTATCCATCTCGTCTACCTCGACCCGCTTCATCACAGGCGGCTCGGCGCTAGCGGCCGCCTCGCTGGCTGCCGGGGACTTCACCGGCTTCTGCACCGGCTTCAGCAGCTCGGTCGGAACGGCCTTCTTCGCCACGGCCAGCTTATGGCCGCAGTATTGGCAGAACAAGGCGTCTTCCGCCACGTTCCGGCCGCAGGCGCCGCATAAGCGTTCATTTTTGAGCTCGGCGATTTTCATCCGAATTTCGTCGCGTTCTTCCGTCAGCAAATCGCAGGTTTTGGCCAGCTCGAGCATCTCTTTTTCCGCTGCGGCCATATCCTTCTTCCGATAAGCCTCATAGAACACTTCGCCCATTTTATGAAAATATAAACCAAGCTCACGTTCGATATTTGAAATTTGAGTATTTAGTTTACTAATCTCCACGACATTTTGCGCGCGATCGGTAACCTTGCCCGCACCGTCTTTCAAGCGTTGTAAAATTTTCATGACATGATTCCTCCCCGCGAAATATTCATAATCATACCAGATTTTGCACCCCCATGAAACCGTCCTGCGACTCAGGAAGCGGCTTCTTAAGGTTCACAGCGGCCATCAAGCTCCAATTACGGGACCTCAAATGCCCCTTTGTGCTCCTAAGGAACACTGGCCTTGGCTGCACGAGATCTGCTGATTTTGATGGTACAATATCCTTTCCATTCGGTGAAAGTGCGGGGTGAAGAAGTTTGCCGAACCAGCCCATGAATGGGGTGTGGAGAGGTGGGAAATGAACATTTTGGGGCATGTGTGAGGGGGACGCCCAAGAGGCGGGCCCACAGGCCGTAGCGCGATAAGGCGCCTCTGGGCGCCGCCGTGCGAGGCGGCGCTTGGCCGGACTGACCGTGCACAGCTGTCAGTCCGGCTTGCGCCGCAGCGGGGCGGCGAGTTCCTCCGCCCGCTGCATGACCCGCTCGGCGACGAGCGACAGCCCCGTCGCCGCCCCCCGCACGCCGGGCAGCAGCGCTGCCCACGGCGCGGGGTCCGGGCCCGCCG